>JALZHG010000212.1 GCA_030914045.1 Chloroflexota bacterium
CTGTTCTCCGTTCATCGAGCCTCCTCATCTATTGTCGCACGTTTACGCCCGGTGTATCTCAGGAGCAGCTACCAAAGGAGACGACTCGAACCGCAGGTGATGCCCGTTTAGCAAGCTGGCTCTCTAGCAGTTCGCCTTCGACCGTGGGGTACCACCTGCGGTTCAGGAATTCGCGCCCGGAGCCTTCCGGCAGACCGCACGGAACAGACATCGGTTGGGAGCAAACTCAACAGCGGATCCTGATGGGGCGTGGAGGCCGTCGCTGAGCGAGACACTCAGGAGCGCCGGGGCTCTATATTCGGCGATTCGGAGTAAAGGCGGCCAAAGCCCTCCGGGCTCTAGCCGCCCATCCGTGCCTGACCGGGTAGGTAGAAATCGTGGTAGAAGCCGATCCAGCTTCTCGGCTGCGACCCCTGGCGGGCGGTATTTGGCTTAGGTAAGCCAAAACGGGGAGTGAGCCGCCCAGGACTCGAACCTGGAACCTAGAGATTAAGAGTCTGATATGACGAGTTCTAGCCCGTACTAAGGCGTCCGCGAATTTGCTATTTTGCAGGCTTTTTGCGAGAGTCGCGGCGGGAGTTTGTCCACCGCGTGCGCGCCCGTACCGGCCCGGCTGCAGTACGGTTGCAGTAAATCTATCTAAGCAAACTCGGATGGCTGACCTACTCATTACGAATGATAATTCGGGCGTTGCAGAAGTTTGCCCGGGCTTGCAAACCCCCATAAATGAGCCGGTTTATCTTCCCCGGCTTACCCTGCGTTGCACGGTACTGCGTTCTCGGTGGTGTCAGAGTGGTGTTCATATCGCTCTCGTATCCGAGTAACGCTGTCATCCACGTCTAGTTGCTTTCCACGCTCAGTGGTATCAAGAGCCCCTCGACAAGAGCATGAAAATCCGGCGGCACGTGACTCGATAGGCGTCGTGAAGCAAGTGCGTATTGGCTCCAGGTCGGGGCGACGCTGCCCCGAAAGCCTTATCGCTCTCCAAGTTATGCGTTAGAGTAGGACATAGGTGAGGAAATCAGTATAAGCGTAGGAGCGCCACTACGGACGGATCCGGCAGACACCTCACCGATGAGCTACGGCTTGCAGATCTGATCGCCGCCCTCTCTCAGGTCACCGATCTGGGCATGGGGCAGCCCCCCGAGGATGCGATCCGCTCGTGCCTGCTCGCCACGAGTCTTGCCCACCAGATGGACCTCGGTGCGGGCGATATTTGCGACGTATACTACGTGACGTTGCTCCAACACGTCGGTTGTACCGCCTACGCCCACGAGACGGCCGCCTTGCTCGGGGGCGACGACATCGCCGTAGGAGCCGGTGGCGCCAAGATCGATTTCGCCAATCCTAGCGAAGCGCTCCCCTTCCTGCTATTCGAGCTCGGAAAGGGCGCAAAGCCCTTCGGTCGTGCGCGTGTAGTGATCGCAGCCATTAGTCAAGGGCAGAAGGTCGACAGGGAGCTGTACCGCTCCAACTGCGAGGTCGCCGCGCATATGGCTCGACGGCTGGGCCTGGGCCTTGGCGTCCACCGCGGCCTGAATGAGATCTACGAGCGCTGGGACGGTAAGGGCCACCCGCGAAAACTGTCCGGTGACGACATAGCCGTGCCAGCGCGCTTCGCCCAGGTCGCGAGTCAGGCAGTGCTCTTCGGCCGGCTGGGCGGATCGGAGCTCGCAGTCGAGGTGGTGGGTCGACGGGCCGGTACCGCGCTGGATCCATCCATCGCCGAGGCGTTCGTGCGCTGTGGTCGCGAGCTGCTCGCGGAGATCACCTCAACCGATGCCTCCGTCGCCGTCATCGAGGCCGAACCAGAACCGTGCCACCGCGTCTCGGAGCCCCGGCTCGACGAGGTAGCGCGAGCGTTCGCCGACATGGTCGACCTGAAATCGCCCTATACCCACGGTCACTCGGCCGGAGTGGCGCGGCTCGCCGAGGCTGCCGCGGCCGATCTCGGCCTCGACCGGGACGAAGTCGTTAGCGTTCGCCGGGCGGGCCTCCTGCACGACCTGGGTCGTACCGGCGTTCCGAACGGGATCTGGGACAAGCCAGGTCCGTTGACCGAAACTGAGTGGGAGCAGGTACGGCTTCACCCCTACCACTCCGAGCGAATCCTGTCGCGCTCTTCGGCACTCGCGCCCCTGGCACCCCTGGCCGGCATGCATCACGAGCGCCAGGACGGCTCCGGCTACCATCGCCAGGCGACGGCGACCATGATCCCTACCGGCGCCCGCCTGCTTGCTGCCGCCGACGCCTGTCAGGCAATGACCCAGGAACGAGCCCACCGTCCGGCGCTTACACCGGAGGCCGCCGCCGAGCAACTGAGTTCCGAAGCCGCACAGGGTCGGCTCGACCCCGAAGCGGTGCGGGCGGTTCTGGAAGTAGCCGGACACCCGCCGGCTCGCGCTCGTCTCACCTGGCCGGCGGGCCTGAGCGACCGAGAGGTGCAGGTGCTCCGCCTCGTAGCGCGCGGGCACTCGAACCGGGAGATCGCGCGCCTGCTCTGGATCTCACCGAAGACCGCGGGACATCACGTCCAGCACATCTACGCCAAGATCGGCATCTCGACCCGCGCGGCAGCCGCCATGTTCGCCATGGAACACGACCTCATCCGCGAGTAGATCAGAAACTAAATAGGGCGAACGCCAGATGCCGTATTGGCGGCAAGCTGCCATAGTCACTTCAAACCAGACTATCCGAGTGGGATGGGACGGGAGAGGAGGCAGGATTATGGGCAGCATGGAAACGGTTACCTCAAGAGATGGCACTCCCATAGCCTACAAGCACAGTGGCGAGGGTCCGCCGCTGGTTCTGGTGCACGGCACGACATCGGACCACTCGACCTGGGAGCTCGTCTTACCCGAACTGCAGAAGCACTTCACCGTCTACGCCATGGACCGGCGAGGCCGCGGCGAGAGCGGAGACGGTGGCGGCAGCGCCTACGACATCGAGCGCGAGTTCGAAGACGTGATCGCGGTCATCGACTCGATAGATGGGACGGTGGGCCTGCTCGGGCATTCGTATGGGGCAATCTGCGCGCTAGAGGGAGCCCTGCGCAACAGTCGGGTACGTGGGCTCGTGCTCTACGAGGGGACCTTCCCCGTCCCCGAAGGGACAGAGCTGTATCCTCCTGAGATCCTCGACAGCATCCGGTCGTCACTGAAGGCGGGCGACCGAGAAGGGGCGCTCACGACCTTCTACCGCGGCATCGCGATGATATCGCCCGAGGAGATTGAGATGTTGCGCTCGCTTCCCGTCTGGCAGGCCCCGGTGGCCCTGGCGCCCACCATCCCTCACGAGATGCGCGCCTTCGAGAGCTACGTCTCCAACTTCGACCCCGCGAGGCTGGCCAACCTTAGGACACCGACGCTGCTCCTGCTCAGCGGCGATAGCCCTGCCCTCGAGAGAGCCGCCGCCGAAGTCCTGGACGCGGCGCTGCCCGACAGCCGGATCGTCGTGATACCCAATCAGGCGCATCTCGCCCACAGAACGGCGCCAGAACTTGTTCACGCGCGAGGTTGTGCAGTTCCTGATTCAGGCGTAGCGTCAGAGTGCGAGCGAGTCGGGAGGTAGCACCGAGGAAGACGCATTGCAAACAGAAACATCGAATCGTTGAGCGCTTCCAACCGTGGCAGCTTGAGGAAAGGGAGAACTATGGCACACGTCGAACTCGATATAGGCACACCACTGTCTTCCGAGCGGGTGATTGGCGCCCTAACGGACTTCTCGGAGCGGCGCCCGGAGATCTGGCCCGGTCTCCACCCCAACCTCTACAAGGTTCACTCCCTAGGGGACACGTGGGCAGAGGTGAAGGAGGGAAGCCGACTTCCGGGGATGACGGTGTGGGCGATCGAGCACTACGACTGGTCAGTCCCAGACACCGTGACTTGGACGGTCAAGGAGAGCAATTTCTGCGCACCAGGAAGCAGCATGTCGGCGCAGGTCGTCCCGGGCCCAGGCGGCAGCCGGATCCACGTCACATGGAACCGGACCGGGGTAGGCTTAAAGGGCCGAATGATCGTGAGGATGATCAAGCTCAGCGGCGGCAAGCCGGTAGCAGCCTCGATCAAAGCGGGCTTAGACAAGATGCTCGAAAGCGAGCAACAACCTCAAACTGGCAAATGAGCTGACTTGTCTGTCTACTCGGCCCAAGCAAGGAGGAAACTATGAATCAGACAGTCCTTCTCCACAAGGTAAAAGGACAGGGGGAACCCGTCGTGCTGGTTCCGGGAGGCCTGAGTGGCTGGCTCTCGTGGATTCCGCACGCCGAGCGGCTCTCGACTGAACGAATGGTAGTTCGCGTCCAGCTTAGGAGCGTCGAGCTGGCCGAGGCCGGTGAGCCCTTCCCGGAAGACTATGGGGTCCTGACCGAACGTGAGGCTCTTCATGCCACTGTGAACGAGCTTGGCCTCGACAGCTTCGACCTCGCCGGCTGGTCCCATGGCGGGCTTGTCTCGCTCGCGTTCGCACTTGAGTACCCGGACCGTGTACGGACCCTCACCCTTATCGAGCCTGAAGCGCCCTGGATCCTGCGCGAGACCGGCCACGCAGGGGGCACTCTCGCCGGGAACGAAGCCTACGACCGCTCGTTCACGGGACGGGAGATTACTGTCGATGATCTCAAAGACTTCCTCGTTCGGGCCAGCTTGGGCGAGCCCGGTGACGACTTCGAGTCGTTGCCGCAGTGGCCGGTGTGGGTCCGCAATCGCCAGGTACTCTCGATCTTCGGGACGATCCACGATTACACCGACTCGCTCGATAGGCTGCGCGCACTCGATATACCGGTGCTCGCCGTAAAAGGAACAGACACCAACGAACAAGACGCTGCGGTGGTGGACGACCTGGCTGCGATGGTGCCGCGAGGCAGGCTACTCGAGCTACCCGGCGGGCACGCGTGCCACATCGAGAACATCGACCGCTTCCTCAAGGAGCTGGAAACGCATATCGCGGTAAGTAAGATGAGATGAGCCCGGCGACGGTCGATGCGTACGCCATCCGAATCCACGAGCTTCACCACAACCTGCGCGAGCATCATAGGCACTACAGGCGTGGAGCCCAAATACGCACAGGACCGCTTGGGCTACGCAGACATCTCCGTGACGCTGAACACCTACACCCACGTCCTGCCAGACAAGCGGGCACAGGTAGCCAAGAAAATAGAGGAGGCGATTGTCTAGCCGGTTGGCATCAAAAGGGCCGGGTACTCACCCGGCCCTTTCTCTCCGCCATACGTTTTAGCTGCAAATTGCACAAAGACAAAAGGCCGACGAGCGGACTCGAACCGCTTTCCTCAACTCCAGCTACGAGTTTGCTTGAGCACGTTCGTTGCAGTAACAAAACCCCAAGCACTCCACCGGGGGCTTCTAGCGTCAGCACGTTTTACCTGCAAAACGGCCTATTTTTCGAGTGAGCCGCCCAGGACTCGAACCTGGAACCTAGAGATTAAGAGTCTGTCCCGGTTGGTTAGCTGGAGTTAGTGGGAGTTAGAAATCCGCTTACTTAAGCCCTTTTGCGTTCGCCTCTGTTCACCGAGGTTAACGGAGTCTACTGTAAAACTACTGTATAAACTGCTGTAGTTTAGCCAGGATAGGCTCCCCGGCCTGATCCCGCTATCTCCGGGGATGTTAGCTGGGTTAAAAGGGTTTACAACCACAAGAGCTCCTGGCCTACAGTTCCGTGGCTTGCTGATCGAGGACGAGTCGAGCCACAACCAGGGAGATCCAGTGTCTGAGTCACATGCACCTCGGCCACGCGCGATGAGGGTGGTTCTCTAAGGCGAATCGCCAGAGCCTTTATCCTTCAACGCGGGATCGGGTTGCAGCCACAGCGAGACGTGCGCGGGGGGATGCTGAAAGAGGGCGAAGGACGTTAGAGAGCTTCTCAAGGGCTTTAGAGAGCAAGCTAGTGGTTCATTGAGCGAGAGTATAGACTAAGGATAAGAAAGTCTAGGAAGGACAAGCGGGTGGATAAGATCAAGAAACG
>JALZHG010000555.1 GCA_030914045.1 Chloroflexota bacterium
GTCCGGCACCACGCCGTCGGTGTAGCCAGCCACCACCTCCCGCATCGTCTCCTCCGAGAGCTCCCCGCCGAACTTCTTGGTCTCTATGGCGTCGAGCACCGCGCTTCCGTTTGACAAAATACGTTTCCTTCCCCAAACATCCCACTGACCTCTAGCGCACCGCCCATTCTAACTAAGAACGCTACTGACCCCGTAGAGGCTACGCAAAGGAGGGAGCTGGTGACAGAGCCCGAGGAACCACAGGACATTATCGAGGACACCGCTCGGAGGTCGGGGCTGACTGAGAAGGAAGCCAGGATTCTCTACCATCTCAGCAAGGCTACGGACTATTCTCTTCTTCGCCTGCTCTAAGCTCGCCTAGGTTTGGCCTGCTTCATCTATGAGCGTCGAGAGGTCAGCTTCGTCGTTTTCGACCTTCCGGGAGAGCAGCTCCCTTCCCGAAGCGTCCAGCACATGAGCCCAGTGAAAGTCCTTGCCGGCGTCAACACCTGCCCAGGCCTTGTCCATGATCACCTCTATTCCTCGCCTCCCCAGCTTACCCTCGGAGTACCCCGCCGACAGCTCCCTACATAGCGGATTCTTCTGCACTTCGCCAATCTCTATTAGTCATCAACGTTCCGAAACTACACACACTCTGGGCCAAGGTTCCGTGCCCTGCTGACCGAAGGTGGTACCGAGCGGTTAGAATTGGCCACAGACCAGAAAAAGGAGGCGCGACGCTAAGAGCTGCGCGACGTGTTGCGTTTCCCGTTCTCAAGGTCTCCAAACTACAAAACGCCCGAGCTTAGATTCCGTGCCCTGCTGACCGAGGGCGCTACCCGAGAGGTGGAGTTGGCGCTGGTCTAGCGGTTATGCGCTCGTGAACTGCTCACGGAGCTGCGTGCAAGGGGTGTTCTCAGAAGCCCGTATCCGACATTGGGAATAGGGTTAGGGCATAGCCGCCCTTCGGAGCTGTATCGGTAAGCATGAGTTCACACCCTCGACCACACGATGTAGGAGCGCTGCCATAAAGTTGCGGGATCTTGTATGGGACGCAGGCAGCACGCACTTCGTCACATGCTGACACAGGTACACACACTCCGACGCTAAGGCTCCGCGCTCGGCTGACTGGCGAAACTTCCGAGTTGGAGCCGACGGTGGGCTAGGCGTGGACACCCTCTACGGCGCCCGGGCGACGATCAAGTCCTCGCTGGTGCGGACGCGCAGCGGGACGAGACCTACTGCGGCATGGCAGGGACACTTACACCACCGTCTTCTTAGGCGTAGATGAGGAACTCCTGCCGGTGTGCTCCTCTATGGAGCCCTCTGTGGAGCCGACCCGGAAGTCCCCTATGTCTTCGCGGTGCCGGGAGTGGCCGTTTTCTATTTACGGAGTGTACGTAGAACGGAAGACTCGGGAATTCCTCACGGCGAACTTCGTAGAAAGCCAGATTCTCCGCTGCTAGGGTGCCTACGCCGTGGGATGGCGTCCCTATCGCTCCACAAACTCGCCCTCCAAAGGGTAGCCAGCCTCCTCCCAGTCTTCGACCCCCCCAGCGTAGCGCCGCACATGCTTGTACCCTCGATCACTGAGATGTCGATAGGCCGCCACGCTCGCGAGACAGCGCACGTTGGAGCAGTAGACTACGATATCGTCGTTAGGATCGAGCGCTTCGAGCGCTTCCTCGATCGCATTGAAGTGCAGTGAGCCGGGTATGTGCTTGGCACGGTAGGCCCACTCGCCCAAGGCCATAACCAGCTTGAAGTCGTCCCCTCGATCCAACTTCTCCTTGAGCCCTTCGCGGTTGATAAGTTTCATGGTTAGTCACTCCCGAAGCCAGACCTCTCTACCGACTGCTCTCTAGGAGCTTACGCTAACGAAAGGAGAGTTGCTACCTACGCTCAGCTCTTGCAGTCTCTACTGCCGCAGGTGGCGTAGCCCCTCTAGGAGAACCGGCACTCGGCCAAAACGAGCGTGTTGGTTCAAACATACAAATAGGGTTCCGCGCCCTGCTGACCGAGGGCGCTACCCGGCAGGCGGAGTTGGTCAGGGCTGACGATCGCCCTGAGAGTATTTCAGGTGTTCTGCGAACGTCGCCTAGGCCGGCTTCTCAGAAGTCAGCATAGCCCGGGTCCGACACCTATGACCGCCTTGGCCCGCACCCGCCGCAAACCAACACATTCTGCCCTTCGGAGACGCAGCTTCCTTCCGAACGTCCGTGGCGCATAGGACCGGGGTTCACCGCCGCCCGGTTTGTACGGAAATCTCCTCTTGCCTCGTATTCCTACCGAGGAACGCCGACAGCGCGGCAATGAGCAACATCGGGGTGGCTATCACTGCAAACAAGGATATCG
>JALZHG010000556.1 GCA_030914045.1 Chloroflexota bacterium
GATCATGGGCAGACACCGCAGCACGATCGGCCGCGAGTTGCGGCGTAACCGCCGCAAGGACGGCGGCTATCGGCACACCGTGGCTCAAGAGAAAACCAACGGTCGCCGGCGTCGCTCACGCAGAAACAGCCAGTTCGGCGGAATCGAGTGGGAGCTCGTCGAGACGCTACTACGCGACAAGTTCAGCCCAGAACAGGTCAGCGGCTGGCTCAAGCTCCTCGGGCTGCTCGAGATCAGCCACCAGACGATCTACCGTCGCGTCAAGCAAGATCGGAAGAGAGGCGGCACCCTGTGGCAACACCTTCGCCAGCGCCGTCGATATCGCAAACGCTACGGTACCCAGGAGAAGCGTGGCCGCCTCTCGGGCAAGCGCCACATCTCGGAACGGCCGCCCGCGGTCGATTCACGCACGCAAGTCGGACACTGGGAGATGGACCTGGTAGTCGGCGCCAGCGACCAGCACTGCATCGTGACCCTTGTCGAACGAGTAACCGGAGCAACCCTGATTGGCAAGCTGCGGCACCGCAGAGCCGCCGCGGTCAACCATCGCGTCATCGAGCTGATTCAGGCCCATCCTGGCCTGTTCAAGACGATCACCGTCGACAACGGCCCGGAGTTCCACGGATACGAAGAGATCGAACGAGCTACGGGCGTAACGATCTACTTCGCGACGCCGTACGCGTCGTGGGAAAGAGGCACGAACGAGAACACCAACGGCCTCATTCGGCAGTACATCCCGAAGCGCACGTCAATGAAGCAGCTTACAAAAAGCCGATGCGATGCAATCGCCCACGCCTTGAACAACCGGCCACGGAAACGCCACGGCTTCCGCACGCCCCTCGATCGACTCGCTGATCACTTCCCTGTCGCGTAGAGGCCTAACCTTCGTTCCGCGGACTGTCAAGGCGCTTCGCGCCTCCTCCGCTTCGCTCCAGCCCTTCGGGTGACTGTCCGCTCCTCTGCGGTTGTAGTGCAGTTATGCCGGAAAGCGGAGCTTTCCGGCAGGGCGCCGGAAGCGCCCGCACACCGTGTCGAGCTACAATGACGCGCACGTCAGATGTTGCAGTTCAAATCTGAACTCAAGCGGCGGCACTTTGACGTGAATGCCGATATAAGCGAATTAAACATAACGGGTCGGACGCTTTTGGCCGGCGATCCGCCACTCCGCGATGGGATCCGGTGGCGTCGGCAGCGCGTAGATGTCTGTCAAAGGGAGACTACGAGCCAAAGCCAAAACACGCTGTCGCTCGGCGGTGAAGAGATCGTAGACCTTCGCGGCTAGGCGTTCCGCAACGTTACCCAGAGCCCTAGCCATGTCTGCTTTCAAGCCTGCTAGCCGCCAATGATCGACGGAGATATCCATTATGTTAGGTGCATCTGGCGGCATGCTAAGTTCCAAAAGAACATTATTGTCCTCAAACGCGCTCACGGAGTGCGCCACATACTTGTTGCGGAGGTCACGAACTAGGGCGTGGAGCTCACGCTGCTTCGGCCTGAGATCCTCAAGCAGTTCCAGAGGCAGCGGACGACGAACACCCGATCCGAAGCAGCGCCAGTATCGGACGACGGCAGCGGCGGAGAGCGCTTCGATTAGTGTCGTATCGACTGGCTCAGTCGTCCAAGCGACTTCGAGTTTGCGACATATCATCACGGTCGCCTGAAGGTCTTCCTCTATTCCGGCAAGCTCCGATAGAAGTCTGGAGTCACTTACGTTGAATACGCGATCCGTTGGATTGGCCAAGGTTCCACCTCTGATGTCTTCTGTGAGCCTCACCGCCGATACGGCACTTCGTTGGTCGCGAGCCGGCGATGGTCTTCACGATAATACCGGGCCGCGTCGGGAGATGTTTTTTCGTCCGCCTAACGGATCTGTCGCTCAGCTGCGCGGCCAGGGTCCGCGTGCCGAAGTCGCAGCGGCACACTGCTTGCGGCGAGGACGCGCGAAAACGCAGTACGCCCGCTGCAAGCAGTGTGACGCCGCGACGCTAGGGTTCGGCCGAGGGGCTTCAGCCCCGGGCCGAAGCCGGGCCGCGACAGCTGCAGCGGCAAGTTAGTCAGCGGCTCTTACGCAGCCGTCTCCGCCAGTAGCCCGGTCGTCGTTTGTCATGCGCGACGGCCACAACCCTTATGACATCATCCTCGGCAAAGTACACGAGGGAGTACGGATACGTCCGGAATACGTACCTACGCGTGCCAGCGAGATACTGTGGCCACTGGGCCGGAGCATCGATAACCTGCTGAATGGCATGATCGAGCTCACGGAGGAACCCTGCTTCGGCCGATTCGCTACGGTTGCGGTACCACGCACGATCTTCCTCGACCTCGGCGAGCGC
>JALZHG010000557.1:0-244 GCA_030914045.1 Chloroflexota bacterium
CGTTGAGGTGCTCCTCCACCGGCGAGGTGTAAGACGTGGGGAACATGAAGTCCCCGCCGCCCTTGATGATCCCCCGCGCCGAGCGCAGGTGAAAGTCGAAGAGCGGGGTCCTCCTCTCCGCCATCGCCTACCTCCTTCCCAACAACACTACTTGAAATATAGCGAACATCATAACCTGTGTCACCTATGAAGGGTGCTCCGTATCACACCCCACCCTCTGCGGAGCGGCGGGCTGAGGCTGCGG
>JALZHG010000557.1:254-2331 GCA_030914045.1 Chloroflexota bacterium
CGTTGAGGTGCTCCTCCACCGGCGAGGTGTAAGACGTGGGGAACATGAAGTCCCCGCCGCCCTTGATGATCCCCCGCGCCGAGCGCAGGTGAAAGTCGAAGAGCGGGGTCCTCCTCTCCGCCATCGCCTACCTCCTTCCCAACAACACTACTTGAAATATATCGAACATCATAACCTGTGTCACCTATGAAGGGTGCTCCGTATCACACCCCACCCTCTGCGGAGCGGCGGGCTGAGGCTGCGGTTTCGACGAGTTCGCGCGCCCGCTCGAGCCGTCCGTCCTCGCCGGGTTCGCCTGAGAGGTTGATCTCTACCAGCCTCACCGCGGCCCTGACCCCCGCTTCGGCGAGTAGTACGGCGCAGAGCGCATCCCCCTCGAGGTTCGGGTTGCCTTCGCTGGCCAAGCGGGCTGCGATGCTGGCCACCTCGGCCCCGGCCTCTGCTATGGCGAGCGGTACGTCGGCTGCCTCCGATAGCGCCGCCCGGACGTCCCCGGCGCGGTCGGGCGCCTCGTCGCCCCGTTGGGCAACGAGGACGCGGCCGTAGGCTATCGCGTCGGCCCGCGCGAGTGGGGCTACCCGCTCTCTCAGGCCCTCGGCCCGTTCCGCCAATCCGGTAGCATCGGTTAGCTGTTTGGTGGAGAGACGGGCTGCCATGCTTGAGAGGCCGGCGGCGAGGGCCACGGACACGGCGATGGCGGAACCACCGCCAGGAGCCGACTCGCCGGACGCCAGGAGATCTAGGAAACTGACCACCGGCAGCTCGAGGTAGTCCGGCGTGCCGCCGGCATCGCTCACGAGAGGCCCACTATCTCGCCGTTCTCATTTATGTCTATGCGCTCGGCTGCAGGGTGCGCGCTCAAGCCCGGCATCGTCCTCATCTCGCCGCAGATCGGGTAGATGAACCCTGCCCCCACCGACGCCCGCACCTCCCGCACTGGGAGCGTCCAGCCTGTAGGGGCACCCATGAGGGTTGGCTCTGAGGAGATAGACAGATGCGTCTTGGCTATGCACACAGGCAAGGAGCCAAAGCCCATCTTCTCGTAGGAATCTAGCTGCTGGGAGGCTTTCATGTCGTACTCCACCCCATCTGCCCCGTAGACCTTCTTTGCAATGGTCTCTATCTTCTGCCTCAATGGCGCCTCTTCTGGGTAGAGGAAGCGAAACGAGGTGGGCTCTTGTGCGGCTTCTGAGACTGCCTCTGCTAGCTCCACTGCTCCCGCCCCGCCTTCTGTGAAGTGGTTACACACCGCTACGTGCGCTCCCATCTCTTCTGCTACCTCGCGGATGGCTGCATGCTCGCTAGGATGGTCTGTTGGGAAGGCGTTTATGGCTACCACCGGAGAGACACCGTGCACCCTTATGTTCTCTATCTGCTTACGCAGGTTCTGTGCTCCTGCGAGTACGTCCTCTGGGTTTTCCTTGAGGAGCTCTTCTGGGAGGGGTTTGCCTGCAACTATCTTGAACCTTCCTGAGTGAGCCTTAAGAGCGCGCACTGTTGCTACCAAGACTGCTGCGTCAGCCTTTAGGCCCGAGTAGCGGCACTTGATGTTGAAGAAGCGCTCGGCTCCCATGTCAGCCCCAAAGCCTGCCTCGGTTATGAGGAAGTCTCCTGCCCTAATCCCGATCAGGTCTGCCACTATAGAGGAGTTGCCCGTGGCTATGTTGCCAAATGGACCGGCATGGACCAGAACAGGGGTTCTCTCTAGGGTTTGCATAAGGTTTGGCTTTATAGCCTCGCGCATGATCACACTCATAGCTCCAGCTGCATGGAGGTCCTCTGCTGTAACTGGCTCCCCATTTGTGGTGCTCCCTACCACTATCCTACCAAGGCGCTCTCTTAGGTCCTTAAGAGAGGTAGAGAGCGCGAGGATCGCCATAACCTCAGAGGCTGCCGTTATGTCGAAGCCACTCTCGCGGATCACCCCGTCTGCCCTAGGCCCAAGCCCTATGATTATGTTCCTCAAAGAGCGGTCGTTGACATCCAAAACCCGCCTCCAGGTTACGCTGTGGCGGTCTATGTGGAAGAAGTCGTCGTTTTGGTGGATGTGGTTGTCTAGCATAGCAGCGAGGAGATT
>JALZHG010000558.1 GCA_030914045.1 Chloroflexota bacterium
GAAGGCCTCGATCCGCGGCAGGGCGTTGAGGCTCAGGTCTTCGTGGAAGACGAAGTGCTCGCCGTGCTCGCGCCGCCATTCGGAGGCGTCGTAGCCGGGCGCCGGGTCTACGACGTGCAGCTTCGCGCCGGTCTTCTCGCAGAAGCCGAGGAGGTTCTTCGTGTTGTCGCCCTGGTCGGAGCCGATCTCCACTATCACCTCGGGCCGCACGAGCTCGAAGACCGGCTTGATCACCATCCCCCAGAAACGCTGCATGTAAGACCTGCCTCGTCCGCATCGTCGTCGAAGGCCCGAGATTACCGTCCCGGACGCGCGACCGCAAGGACATCCCTCGCTAGCAAACCGTTTTCTCCGGCCCTTGTTACGGTACCCAAAGACCCTTCATGGTGGAGCATAGCATCGGAGATAGAGACGGTAAGGCGACGATGCATCGAGCCGATCAGCCCTGCGGATCGTCTTACCAACGGGGAGTGGGTCTTCGGCGAACCTTGCTCTTATCGACAAAAGATCGCTACGGGCCGCTTCGTTCGTCTACCAGTTGGTTCGTGGGTGCCGCTCAACGCATAGCGGGAGTCCACAATGTTTCTTCCGAGACCACGAACTCAATATTCGCTGGAAGGTCGGGCAGGGTTGGTGCGTAACCCGAGAACACGCGCGCTTTGCCCTATGAGGTCCGGGAGTGCCTGCGGGCCCGACGCTCTTTGCTGAGCCGTGCAACGGCATCTAACCACTCATCGCCTACGGCTTATGTAGCGACGGCATGGTCGCCGATCCTGAACATCACATTATCAGCGAGGGCCTACCTACCTATGAGTGGCTAACCTCTTTTCGCCTCAGACGCCTATCGGCGTCGAGCCGACCGAGTTAGCGGAGAAGATCAGATTACTTGGTTCAAGGCCCGAGAAGTCGAGATCGCAGAGCACCCAAACTCTTTAACACCTTGAACGTCCTGGACGCTTCTAACTCAGCGAGTTGGGCTCGCACATTCGCGTTCCGGCTGCGTAGCTTCTCGATCTCTCGATGCGCTTGCTGCAACCGTTGAACCGATGCCTTGCGATCCGTGTAATGGTATCTTTGCAGTGACCGATTTCTTTCGTCCCTATATGTACCTCGCAACGGTCTTACGGTGTCGCAGAACGTCCGCAGGCTAGCGGGCGGCTCCGGACCGAACAGAACATTTGAGCCGATCTCGTGTGCCCCGAAATCACCTACGTGAATCTCCTGCGAAACGTCGTCGATCACCGCAAAGCTGTACCCGAATGGGGATAGCCTGTCGGAGAGGTTACGCAGATCTTCGGGCGAATACACCTCGACGAGCAGGTAGGGGCGGTGCTTCCTCAGCGAGTCCTCCATGCCTTCGATGACCATTCTCTCGGCCCGCTCGACGTCGATCTTCACTAGATCCACTCCAGGAAGGGCGTGCTTCTTGACGAAGGTGTCCAGCCGCGTCGTCTCGACGTGCTCGCGCCGCACGGATTGCACGCCGTCCCGGGGGAATAACGATGCCCCGGAGTCGAGGGTGCGGTAACCCCGGAAGACGTTTATCATCGCGTGGTCGTCAACGTCGCTGAGCGCAATGTCAAACGCTTCTATCCTTCGGGCTAGCTCGCTTACTCGCAGGTTGGCTACCAGCCGGCCGTGAATCTGCCCGATGGGCTCGAAACAGTACACCTTGGCGTCACGATTCGCGTGGGCAGCGGTCAAGGTGTAGACTCCACTGAATGCTCCGATATCGAAGATGTGGCTCGACCGCCGTGCCAGCTCGCGCCAAAGCCTGAGGCTCAGGCTCTCGAACGCGTTCGGACCGTACCAAAAATAGGTTCGCGCTACCCCGTCGTCGTTGTTCGAGAACATCAAGAACGGCGGAACACCCTCGACTTCCACGTCGACGTAGCCGAAATACGGGTACTCTCTCCTGAGGGCGTGGAACTCTTTGTCGTGCGTGGAGAGCGGTCGAAATTTGTACCCTGGGGCGAGAAAGGGGCGCTTCGCGAGAGCCTTGCTGTTCGTCCGCTCAAGGCGAGTAGAGGCTAAGGGGATTCTGGATAGGTTCTGAGGCGTGCCGTTTGTCGTCGTAGGGCCCAATCGGTCGTTACTTTCCTGCGCTCCGGTTCCCGACGCTCGCCCTACTGCACGAGGTAGCGAAGGGCCGGGCTGGTCCAGCCGAACGGCGAGCTTCTCCAAGAACGCCCCAAACTGCTGTTCTTCGCCCTCCCAGGTGTGGCGGGAAGCTGTCTCATAGCCTCTGCGGCGCATGGCGTCCAGCCTGCTCGGGCCTTCGGAGGCCAGATTGCGCAAAGCCTCCGCGTAGCTTTGGGCGTCCTCGTAGCC
>JALZHG010000213.1 GCA_030914045.1 Chloroflexota bacterium
GTCAAGGTCTTTATCGGGCTTATCGTCGTCAAGGGCGCGGTTCAAGCACGCGTTGACCGTACCGACGTCGAGGCCTGTTACGTTGGCGATGTTCACCGCGTCGGCCTCCGCGACCGCGGCTGCGGCCGCATCCCCGCCAGCGTCCGCGGTCGCGCCAACGTTCGCGAATGCGCCAGCGTCGGCGTTTGCGTTCGCGTTCTGGTCGCCAGCGCTGTACTGTTGCACCGCAGCATTGAAGACCTCAGAGCAGATGCTGTCGTCGACCACACCAAACTGGTCGGCTTCCTGGCTCACCACGCTAACTTGGGCGAACACAGGAGCCGCGAGCGAAGCCAATCCCAGGGCGAGCAAAGCCATCGCTAAGACCCACATAAAGACCCTGCCGTTGAAAATTACAGATCCGCGCCGCATTCCTTTTTAACCTCCCGAGCCAGTCTCCGCCGGGAGCATTCTAAACGTATTGGCACCATTTCGCCACTTGGAAAACGAAAACGTAGAAAATCCTACTTGTTTGTGATGTGACAAAAAGGAATAAATCACCCTGTACTCAAGTATGATAGAAGGTTACAATCTCGTGAAGAGATTTCTATGCAGGATTCGGGAGGAAGGGTGTCTTATTTCCGCAAGTTGGGGCAGAACAGTTGATAGAGGAGTGAATACCACTCCGGGACTACGGCCAACAACGAGAGGGTGGGGCAGCGTGGTTTTCAAAGGGGGAAAGTGATGGTTCTTAGCAAGAAGGAGTCTTGTGCGGCCCTCGTGGTGATCACGCTGGTCCTGATGGCTGCGGCGTCGCTGCTGGCAGATCCGGCGTGGGCTCAGGCGGAGCTCACCGTCAATAAGACTGGCAGCCCAGGTACGGTTGAAGAGGGTGGAGAGGTCACCTACACCGTAGTGGTAACGAACACTGGAGACGCGACTGCCGATGAGGTCGTGGTCCGAGACACATTGCCGCCCGGCGCCAGGTTTATTTCAGCGGAGACCGAGGATGGCACCTGCACCCCGCCTGGGAGCGACCCCGTCGTGGTCTGTGAACTGGGCGCCATTGAGGCGGGGGAGAGTGAGACTGTCACCATAAAGGCTAGGGTAAGGCAGACTGGAACCAACCAGGCGTGCGCTGAGTCCACTACCGTCGTGCCTCCGGTTCCCCCAGAAGAGGACTGCGACACCGCCAGAACCAGGGTGGTCCCTAGGCTCGACATCGACAAGATAGACGATCGGGATCCGGTAAATGTGGGGGGTAACATTCTGTATACTCTCCGAGTCACCAACGAAGGATCTACAACTGTTCCCGAAGGAGATATAGTCGTTATCGACGAGCTACCCATCGGCGACGTGAGGCTTGTGTCTGTAGATTCAAACAAGTTCGAATGTGATCCTCTGGACCCGCCGACTGGTCGCATTCGGTGTACGAGCCGTGAGTCTCTTTCCCCTGATGAGACCGCCTCGATAAAGATCACCGTAGACCCGGATGACGAGGGGACCATAGAGAATACCGCGACGGTCGGTGTTGACAGGTTCGTAATCGACGAAGACACCGAAACTACCCGCGTGGAGGGCGGTGGAACGACTGACGGCACAACCGATGGAACGTCTGACGGTGCAACCGACGGGACGACCGACGGGACAACGGACGGCACGACTGACGGCACAACCACTGGGACGACCGGAACAACTGGGACAACCACCGGGACGACTGACGGCAATCCCGTAGATGGCCAGCAGGGCGACATAATAGATGAGATCGTTACCGAAGAGCTACCCAACACGGGTGGGTCTGCCATCGCCACCAGGGGTATAGTGCTGATCGGTCTTCTCCTCGGTATCGTCATTATGGCCATGCTCCTTGTGAAGGCCCGGCGCGGGAGAACGTAGGAAGCGTCGAAGGCTATCATGAGATGAGCGCTTCCGCTTTCTCGTGGCTCCTAACGGCTAGGAGTTAAGAGGAGTAGATGCTTCTCAAGCTCGGTACAGGCATGATGATCTTTGCGGTCGCATTCGCGGCGGTGGTAGCGCTCATGGTGAACCTCTCGGGTGCCGACGAGCCCGCTGCGTCAGAGACTGCCGTAAAACTCCGGGCGGCCGAATCGCCGACGGAGCAGGAGGAAGTGTTCGACGTCGGCGAGACACTCGAACTTGACATCGAACCCCGTGAGGAGCCCCAAGCAGCCGAAACGCCGGTGCAAGACGAACCAGTCATCCACGAGAAGGTCAAGACAGAAAAACAGCCTCCGCTGAGACCTCCAGAGGAGCCTCCGACGAAACCCCGCGAGGAGACTCCGCTTGAGTCTCCAAAGGAGACCCCGCCTGAGCCGCCAGAGGAGACCCCGGAGAGCAGCACGGACGAGACAGTTTCCATCTCCTACGAAGACGACTGGCCGCGACCTTCGAGGGAGGAGGTAGCTGCCGCGAGCAAGCCCCGCTACTACCCGTGGGTAGAGGGGGCGGTGTTCACCCTGACCATAAGAGCTCTAGAGATCTACAACGCGCCGGTCCTTGATTCGACCAGCCCAGAAGCCCTGGCCAACGGCGTAGTCCATGTACCCGAGACTCCTATGCCCTGGGATGGGGGACAGCAGAAGAACGTCTACCTTGCCGGGCACCGGGTCGGGGTCCCCGGAACGACTAGCCGCGTGCTCTTCTACCACCTCGATAAAATCTCAGTAGGCGACTCTGTAGTTCTAAAGGACCGCTCAGGCAACGCCTACAGGTACCGCGTGAGCGAGATATTTGTCGTCACGCCAGACGACGGGTGGGTCCTTGATCCCGTGCGCGGCCGCGATATGGTTACCCTCCAAACCTGCACTTATCCGACTTTCGAGAACCGTTTTATCGTTAGGGCCGATCGCATCTAGCGTATGAACGCCACGAGCCAGGGCTCGCCGGTTGTGAGATGGGGGCGCGCGAAAATCGTGGAGATATTCGGCGCGGACCTGCGCTCGCTCGCGGCGTTCCGCATTATGCTGGCGCTCCTGGTACTCGCCGATCTCGCGAATCGGCACACCGACCTCTACGCCCATTACACCGATAGAGGGATCTTGCCGCGCGGCGTTCTCCTGGAAGAGGTGCTGAACCCCTGGTTGTTCTCGCTGAACCTGATGAACGGGGAACCCTTCTTCCAGAAGCTGCTGTTTGGGATTGCCGCCCTTGCGGCGCTGGCGTTGCTTGTCGGTTACCGCACTCGCCTAATGACCGTCATCGTGTGGGTGATGTTGCTCTCGATACAGTGGCGTAACCCGCTGGTGCTCAACGCCGGGGATATCCTATTGCGTATGTTGCTCTTCTGGGGGATGTTCTTGCCGCTCGGAGCGTACTGGTCGGTCGATCGAACACTCAAGACCCAAGTCCCACGATTGTCGATGCACTTTTTGTCGCTGGGCACGGTCGGCTTGTTCATGCAGATCGCTTTCATGTATTGGTTTACCGCAATGCAAAAGTCGGGTGAGGAATGGCGCGTGGACGGCACCGCGATCTATTATGCGCTGAGCATAGATCAGATCGTCACGCCGATCGGCGCTTACTTATCTCATTTTCCCACACTGCTCAAGGTGCTTACGTTCGCCACTATCTTGCTCGAGGCTTTCGGGCCATTTCTGCTGTTCTTCCCCTTCTTCACCGGCCTGGTCCGCACGGGGACCATACTGGCCTTTATGAGTCTCCACTTCGGCATCTGGCTGACGATGAGTATCGGCATCTTCCCCTGGACCAGTGCGTTCTGCATGGTCTGCTTTCTCCCTAATTGGTTCTGGGACAAGACCGCTGCAATGTGGCGCGCTGCGTTCCCGGAACAACCCGACATCGCACGCCGCCTGCAACACGCGGCGGCACGCCTGGTACAGGCTTACTGGTCACCCCTCCGGGCAAAAGTGTTATCCACAGCAGGCATGGGACAACCCTCTGTAGCAGGTATGGCGGTGCACAGCGACGCAGACCCCTCGCCTCCGAGGGCGCCGGCTACCAAAGAACCCCACCATGACCAGGCCCGGAGAGCTGATGAGATCACAGTTGAGCGGCAGGTACAGCACCATGCTACGGCAGGGGCTGAGCCGAGAACGCTGCGGTCGTCGCTCGCGACTAACGTGCTCGCCCTCCTCTTCCTGCTCTACGTCTTTCTCTGGAACCTGACAACCATCTCCGCGTTCACCATGCCGGAGCGCGTCGTCCCCCTCGGTTCTTTTCTCGGCCTTAACCAGTCTTGGGGTATGTTCGCCCCGTCTCCGGCCAAGAACGATGGTTGGTATGTTATCCCCGGAACCCTACGTGACGGGCAGCAGGTTGATCTGATGCCGGCTTTTACCCACTACGATTTCCGTGTGGGCAAAGAAGTATCGTGGGAGAAGCCACGATATGTCCCTGGCACCTTGAGAAATGAGCACTGGCGGAAGTATATGGAGAGAATCAGGGAAGAAGAATATACCGACCAGCGTCAGCATTTCGGGCGCTATATCTGCCGCGAGTGGAATGCACGTCATGCGGACACCGAACAACTTTTGGATCTCCAGATAATCTTCATGGAGGAGACCACGTTGCCGAACTACCAGCTCTCCACACCGCAGAAGGTGGTTCTGGGAGAACATAGTTGTTTCTAGCGTGGGACTTTTGGGCCCGGGGGGAAGTTCACCAGCGACATCGGGGAAACGTATGCTCCCACCTTCGAGAACTGCCTCCGTGCTCCAAATCCACGTGCGACGAGGAGCGGGATAGTCCTGTCCTGAGTACTTGCCTGAACCGGTTTTCAGGAGACTTCCGAGATGATCGGCGGCTCCTTGCGGTCGCCTCTGGCCTCGGAGCGAACCCAGCCTTCGAGCCCGAAGGCACGGGCGCTGGCTGTTACCTCGGGAGACGGGTTGGCCAAGGTCAGGAAGTGGGAGCATAGCTGCGAGCGGATTGCGAGCTCCCGGGCGGAGAGGAGGTCGAGGAAGGTGATCCCGGAGAGGTCCACCAGGGTGGGCCTCCGGAGGCTCGCGACGCCGTTCAGCGCCTCCCGGAGCCTGGCAAGCGAGAAGAGGTCGAACTCGCCCCACAGCTCTACCAGGATGCCCGCACCGGACTGTCGCACCTCGATGCCGTACAAGTCTCACCTTCCCATAGATCTGTGGGTTCGCCCGACGCGCTACCGCAATATATGGGACCCCATAACCTGCGGTGTGGTTACGGTATACGAGATACTTCTCGCAAGGTTTCCATACGTGTCCCGGCGCATCGGGTTCTGTTATCTTACCTAGTTATGGGAAGGCGAGGGGAAATCTCTATCTCGGGCCCTGGTATGGGGAACGCCCTCCCTTGAGCGCTGAGGACCGGAACCTGGTCAGGCGTGCCTCGCAGGGGGACGTCGAGGCCTTCACGAAACTAGTTAAGGCTCATTCGAGTCTCGTATATAGGGTCTCGCTTCGCATGCTTGGGAGCGATGACGCCCAGGACGCTAGCCAGGAGGTTTGGGTCCGCGTCTGGAGAAACATAAGAAGCTTCAGAGGGGAGAGCGCCTTCAGCACCTGGCTCTATAGAATAACCATGAACACTTGCTTGAGCATGCGCCAGAGGGAATCGCGCCGCGAGGACCACGAGTACAGCGGCGACGAGATGCCTTACCTGCCGGAGCCACCCGGCGGTGATGCCGACCCCGAGACGTCAATCTTGAGCACAGAGCGTCGGGAGGAGATAGAAGCGGCGCTAAAGCACGTGCGCGCCGAGCACCGGGCTGCGCTCGTGTTGAGGCACATGGAGGGTCTCTCCTACGCCGAGATAGCGGAGGTTTTGGAGGTGCCGGACGGGACAGCGAAGGGCTGGGTGAGCAGGGGTAGGGCCGCCATGCTCATTGCGCTGGCCGAAGAGGACCACGGCCGCCGCAACGCGAGGTGGAGCGCCGGATGACGCCGGTGCGCGAGCAGGAGCGCTGGGAGGTGCTCGAGAAGATCGGGGCCTACGCCGCAGGCGAGCTCGAAGGCGAAGAGGCCCGCAAGGCTGAGC
>JALZHG010000214.1 GCA_030914045.1 Chloroflexota bacterium
TATTTAAGGCGGGACGGTCCACATAACCGCTACGCCTAGGCTAGCTGTGCCTTCCGGCGTAGGGTGTCAAGCCTAACGCTGCACTCAGACTGCGCGGGGAGGCTATTTGAAGTTGTTCAGGCCCAACCTCTCCATAACTCCAAACACATCCAGGGGCGGTACGTGCGTACGGTCCGCGAGGAGGACGTTATCTTGCATGAGCTCGGAGCGAATGATATTCTCGGTAACGTCAGCAAGAAAAACATTGGGATCCCTTGAAAGGCCGGCCAGGCGATCAGCGGCGATTTTGCCCTCGAAGTAGGTGATACCTACTACAGTGAACGGGCCGGATGCCATCTTGTTAGAAGAATCGATGAAGCTATCAAGGGCCGGCTGCGGGTATGGGTCGTGAGACATCGAGACCGTTGAGAACGAGCTGTTTCTACCGGCATTATCCCTTACGCGGGTGTAAATAACGTCAAACTCAGTTACACCGGATGACGCAGCCCAGGCACGGTACTCCTCTACCGGAATGGGTTTCTTGAAAGTAACTTTCACAATGGCTTCATTTCCAGAGGTCTCGAGGTCTTCGGCAAGTTTCTTATTGGCTGCGGAGAAAGCGCGCAAACCGTTGACCGACGTATCATCGAAGCTCACGGTGGCGACGACAAGGCCACTTTCTTCTCTGGAAGCATCATACGACCAGGTCCCATGATCGCTTTTGCGGATATGACCCTTCGGTTCCTTTACCAGTTGCGTTTTTAGCGCCACGACAGTAGCGGTCTCTTGAGCGGGAAGCGGCGTCAGGTTAGCACCTTCCGAAGTGGGCACCGGGCGCAACCCGCCCACTTTAGCCTCACTCGGCATAGTGACCTGTGAGAGAGGCACTGTTAAGATAAAGGCCAATAATAGACACGCCAAAGCAACGAGCCACGGCCAACGTCTTGAAAGTGTTGCAAACATTTAGATCTCCTTTATTCATGGCAACACCGATCCCGTTTAAAAGGGCTCACACTAAAGCGTAGAAGTGCCTAAACTTTTCTGGGCAGTTACAGGGTACGAAACTAACCCAGTCTGGTTTTACCATGTGTATTCGACGGTAACAAAGAGCATACAATATAGTAACACCTTCGCCAGCAAATACGTAGTATGCTCGTCTGCCAGGCTTCACAGATATTAGAGGCTCAACAAATATAACGGTTAAAGCACTCAAACGGGTGCAGCTCTTGACGGCCCTGCGAAATCTTGTCCCATTCTTAGTTGCCCATGCTAAATACGCCTTGTTCAACGTGCCCTGTACGCTTCTCCACGCGCCTTAACGCAGGGCATTTGCTATATACTATGGAGGTGAGTGGTACCGGAACACGGCAGCATCCTCTTACTACATTGTTTGCGTCCTGGTAGTCGTGTGGCGACAGCTAGGGCTTGCTCTGCGGTTCAAGAAAGCACCTGCGGCTGAGGAAATCGTACATTATCTCCAAGGAAGGAGCAGCGTAATGGAGACCATGACCAGCCTGCGCGCACCACGCGGTACCACCTTGCAGTGCAAGGGGTGGCTGCAAGAGGCGGCGCTCAGGATGCTGATGAACAACCTCGACCCCGACGTGGCCGAGCGCCCGGAGGATCTGATTGTGTACGGCGGCAGGGGCAAAGCGGCCCGCAACTGGCCCTCCCTGCTCAAGATACTTGACTGCCTGCGCAACTTGGAGAACGACGAGACTCTCCTGGTGCAGAGTGGCAAGCCGGTGGGCGTCTTCAAGACCCACACCGACGCGCCCCGCGTGCTGATAGCCAACTCCAACCTCGTGCCGCACTGGGCCACACGGGAGGTCTTTTCCAGGCTGGAAGCGCAGGGCCTGACCATGTACGGCCAGATGACCGCCGGTAGCTGGATTTACATCGGCACCCAGGGCATCCTCCAGGGCACATATGAGACATTCGGCGCGGCGGCCCGCAAGCACTACGGCCCCGAGGCCGACCTGAGCGGCAAATTGGTGCTCACGGCTGGGCTTGGCGGCATGGGCGGCGCGCAACCCCTGGCCGTGACCATGAACGGCGGGGTAGCCATCGTTGTGGAGGTGGACCAGAGCCGCATCCAGCGCAGGCTCGACACTCGCTACCTCGATACCGCCACCGACAACCTGGACCAGGCGCTCCACCTTGCTGACGATGCCACCAGGGAGCGGCGGCCCCTCTCCATCGGCCTGCTCGGCAACGCCGCGGCCATTTACCCTGAGATGGTGCGGCGAGGCAGAGTGCCCGACATGGTGACCGACCAGACCTCGGCCCACGACCCCCTCAATGGCTACGTGCCCCTCGGCTACGACGTTGATAGCGCGGCGCACCTTCGGCAGGCAAGCCCCGACGAGTACATGCGCCTCTCGCTTGATTCGATGGCAATTCACGTGCGGGCCATGCTCGACCTTCAGCGCATGGGTGCCACCGTGTTCGACTACGGCAACAACATCCGCCAGCAAGCTTTCGGCCAGGGCGTGACCGACGCCTTTGACTTCCCAGGCTTCGTGCCCGCCTACATCCGCCCGCTCTTCTGCGAGGGCAAAGGGCCGTTCAGGTGGGCAGCCCTATCCGGCGACCCCGAAGACATTTACAGGATAGACGAGATGGTGCTGCGCGAGTTCCCCGGCAACGCCTCGGTGCAGCGCTGGATTCCGATGGCGAGTCAGAAGGTGGCTTTCCAGGGCCTTCCGGCGCGCATCTGCTGGCTGGGCTACGGCGAGCGTGCTCACTTCGGGCAGGTGGTGAACGAGATGGTACGCACCGGCCAGGTAAGCGCCCCCATCGTCATAGGCCGCGACCACCTTGATACCGGCAGCGTGGCCTCCCCCAATCGCGAGACCGAGGCGATGAAGGACGGCAGCGACGCCATCTCCGACTGGCCCATCCTCAACGCACTAATCAACGCAGTGGGTGGTGCCACCTGGGTGTCGTTCCACCACGGCGGCGGTGTGGGCATCGGCTACAGCCAGCACGCCGGGCAGGTGATCGTCGCTGACGGCACCCCCGAAGCCGCCGCCCGCCTCCAACGCGTGCTCACCACCGACCCCGGCATGGGCATCATCCGCCACGCCGACGCGGGCTACGATGAGGCAATAGAGGCAGCGGAGAGGTTCGGGATAAGAGTGCCGATGCGCGAAAGTTGAAGATTATAAGCTTGATGCGGTATCGGTTGTGGGGGTAGGCCTTTCTACATGCCCTGATGGAAGGTATACACGTGTGCTAGGTCCGGTATTGTAGGCATTTGTGACCAGGGCCTTGTGAATTGAGAATTCACCTATTGCATTAAGACTAATGCTGTAGTATCTTATGCAATATGATAGTATATAATTTGACGACTGGAACAGTTAGTATTTTCCGCATAATGATAGTCATCATTATGATCGCGTTAGTCTTAGGCACAACTACTACTGCCGAGGCCAAGACGTTTCCAGCTCAAGCTACAGCAACGGCTACGCCTACACCGTCGCCTACTCCTAAGGAAACTCTTACCGGAGACTTCATTCTGGATTGGATACGCCCAAATTTGGGTGGTCTACTCGCCCTGTTAGGAGTTCTGATTGCACAGGGCATTACCTATAGTAACTTCAACAAGCAGTTCAGGGCATCTCAACAGCAAGCGAACCAAGCGCAACGCGCTGCCGCTTTGGACAGGCTCAAGGACAGATATGGCAACGAGATAGATGGTTTTTTCGCTGCTTTGAGACTAAAGCCTCCTAACTATCGGAGCTTGCAAGAACGTATTGATCGAGACGTTGTGTTCACACAGCTTTTTCATTTGTCCCCTGGAATCGAGGAACCACTTAGAGATGCCATACGTAAGCAGGAGCAAGAGAAAATAGAGAAACTAATTAACCACTTGCTTAACTAATAGGAGCGAATTTATGCCGAGCCAACAGCAATTCAGGGTACAACTTCTGATTCAGGAGAGGACCTACACATTCACTTACATAGATGCTAGCAATAATCCAGTGCAAGTGAAGGGTAAGCTAAACGATCCCGACCAGAACGGATTTGTAGTTGTCGAAGTTCAAGGTCCTAAACTTATTCTGTTACCAAAGAGTAGGATCGTCATCGCGGAAGAGGAGATAGAGGAAGAGTAGCCTAATCAGCTTACTCCTATAATCGTCAGCCGTCTAGAACTCATCAAGTGATGCAGATAATATGATTTAGCAGATGTGTTGCAGGCACACCTGCAATAACGATTATTTGGTAGGTTAATTTTCCCTGTACTTTTCAGCAGATTCCCGCAAGTAGCTAATATCAGATCATATCAAAGTGTAATCAGCCCCAACCGCGCCCCCTTGCTCACCGCGTCGATGCGGCTGGACGCATCCAGTTTGGTGTAGATAGACGACACATGGAACTTCACCGTGTGCTCGCTGATGTTGAGGCGGCGGGCGATCAGCTTGTTGGAAAGTCCCTGGCTCAGTAGCTCCAGCACCTCCGTCTCGCGAGCGGTAAGCGGCTCCGGCAGAGTGCCACCC
The DNA here is from genome assembly GCA_030914045.1 of Chloroflexota bacterium. Taxonomy (GTDB): domain Bacteria; phylum Chloroflexota; class Chloroflexia; order QHBQ01; family JADMIH01; genus JADMIH01. The sequence continues at coordinate 4,482 of JALZHG010000214.1, forward strand.
TCCAGCGTCTGCACGGGGTTGCGCGGGCCGACCAGCGTGCTCGCCAGCGGGAGAGAAAGCACCACCAGCCCCTGCGCCACCGACAGCACCGCCGCCTGCATCTCCGCTGCCGGGGCGTCGGGCGAGATAATACCCCAGCCTCGCAAGGCAAGCTGGCGCAGCAACGTCGCCGGGCGGGCGTCGTCTGAGAGCGCCAGCACGCCGGGCAAGGAGGGCGCGGACATACCCAGGGCTACGTACGCGCTATCCTCCATCAGGACACCGGCGGTGGTCACCAGCACGTCGGCCTCGGGCAGGTCCAGGCGCACTTCGGTGAGGGAAGAAGCGTCCCCCACCACCTGTATTTCATCACCCGACAGCAAAGCACGCAGCCCCGCACGCAACATCGGCGTCGGGGCTGCTATCGTTACCGCCACTTTGCTCAAGAGGCGGTCTCCACTTGCGGCGGCCCCGCGAGGTCCACCGCCACTTCGTTGATGGAGCCGCCCCGGAAGACGTGCAGTTGCAGGTTGCTGTTGAGGGTGTTGTCCGAGAGCACGCCGTGTAATGTCTCGCCGTCCACCACGGGCCTGCCACCGGCGGCGAGTATCACGTCGCCCACCTTCAGACCGGCGCGGCTGGCGGGCGTATCGTCGTCCACTCCCACAAGGAGCAGGCCCGCCGTTCGACGCTCGCGCTTGCTGACCGGCAGCAACAACTCGAACTCCACCGGCTCCACGGCCACGCCCAACATGACGCGGCGGCTGGGCAGACCGGCCACCCACTCAGCAGCTACGTGACTGGGGATAGCAACCGCCATATCGCCGCCAAAGATCATGGCAGTGATGCCTACTACCGCCCCGCCCGCGTTGAGCATCGGACCGCCCGAGTTGCCGGGGGCCACGCGCACGTCGGATCGCACGTACTGGGCCGTCCGCCCGCTATCCGGCACAGGCACCTGTCCCACGCCGCTCACGATGCCCGCCGTGACCACGTTCTTCTGCCCCCACGGGTGCCCCACCGCAAACACCAATTCTCCCACGCGCAGCTTGGAAGAATCGTCCACCAGTGCCGCGGGCAGATCGTCAGCCTCCACCTTGAGCAAAGCCAGGTCGAGCGCCGGGTTCTGGTTGAGCACCCTCGCCGGGAACGAGCGGCCGTCCTGCATCTGCACGCTGACGGACCGGGAACCGGCGATTACGTGGTGGTTGGTGACGATAGCGCCATCGGAGCGCCACACGAACCCCGCGCCTCCGCCACGCCCCTCGCGCTTCACCTGCACCACGCTAGGCCCCACCCGCCCGAGCATCTGCACGATCTCATGCGACACTTCGTCGGAAATAATCCCTGCGGGCACCTCTATTGTGCGCTCTTCAACCATAGTAGATAGCATATCATACCCCTTCTTGATTTCGAATTTGGAATTTCGAATTGCGAATTTAGTAGATGTCCAGCAAATTCGAAATTCCAAATTCCAAATTCGAAATCGCCTAGTCTCTTTGTCCT
>JALZHG010000559.1 GCA_030914045.1 Chloroflexota bacterium
CGATTGGTCACCACAAAGCGCACGTTGGGGCCTTTCTCCAGCAGTTCCGCCTTGATCACCACCCGCCGCGCCTGCGGCCAGCCCTCCGCCTGGTACTCGACTTCCCCGAAGTGGCGCACCTTCTCCTGCGTGTCTGCTGCTTGCTGCTCGTGCGCCTCAGCCAGGATTGGCTCGCCCAACCGCTTCAGCCGCGCATTGGGCACCAACCCGATCATGTACTCCACCTCGAGGTGCTCACACACGTCATAGAGTGCTGGGACCGCGAAGCCGCTGTCCGCCCGCACCAGTATCTGCACGCCTGGCCAGCGCTTCTTGAGCACCGGCAGAAGTCGTTTGAGGATGGCCACCACGCCCCGGCTGACATGCACGTTGCCTGGACGCAGCACGGCCGTAATCAGCTGATTGGTGTCGCCGTCGAAGAGCAGCAGCGGGTGGTACATGTGCTGCCCGTAGTAAGCATGATAAGCGGTGCCCTCTTGCGCACCATAGGTCGGGTCGTCGGTGCCATCCAGGTCCAGCAGGATGCGCGTGGGCACGCCGTCGCGCTCGCGTTCGCGCAGATAGAGCTGGACCAAGGCGACGGCCAAGCGGTAGCAGGCGCGGCGGTCCATAGCATTGTCGAGGCGCGAGAGCGTGGGCTGACTCGCGAGTGGAGCGCCAGTGTCAGGCAGACGGCCACAGACCAGCTTGAGCAGCGGGTCATGGCGCAAGGTATCGGCGTCGTCCTGGTCCTCATAGCCGCAGGCGATCTGAAAGATGCGCTGACGGATGAGGGTTTCAAGCGAGTGCTGACCGGTGCGCTTGCGCCACTCCGGGACAAAGGAGGCGACAAGCGCGCAGAGGCCGAGGGCCGTGTCGGCTTGGGCGAGCCAGGGCAAGCCGCCGTCGGAGGTGAGGCGGCCGCCATCGAAGGCGGCGTGCAAGGGCAGCGGCGTTGCAGTAGCAAACGTGTAGCCAGATGTGGCAGAATGGTGAACCACGGGAGTCTCCTTGGTACGGGTAGTCGTCATACACCTACACCATACCAGATGGCTCCCGTGCTGCAGCTCAACCTTCATGAATAATCCAGGCTAAGTAGGTGTTGGTAAGTTTGTGCATTATGGCCTATCCTTATACCCAGGAAGGATAGACCACAGATGATACACGTAACCGAGGAAGAACGTCGTACCGTCGAGACGCTGTTGCGCCAGCGTGAGCTGCCGCCGCGCCAGCGCGAACGGTTGGAGATGGTCAAAGCGGTGAGCCTCGGACAGGATGTGCAGGCCGTCGCGCAGTGGAGCGGCCGCAGTGAGCGCACGGTTCGGCACTGGCTGCGGCGCTTCGCTGAGGGTGGCCCCGCCGCCGTGCGGGATGCGCCGCGCTCCGGCCGGCCAGCCCAGGCGGACGCGGCCTATCGCCAGGCGCTCGACGCGGCTCTAGCCACTACGCCCTCAACGCTCGGCTTGCCCTACGATGTCTGGACCTCGGCTCGCCTCAGTGCCTATCTGGCGGAGCAGACCGGGGTGCGCATCGCCCCGAGCTGGCTGCGGACGTTGCTCAAGCAGCAGGACTACGTCCATGGGCGCCCCAAGCACACCTTAAAAGACTTACAAGATCCTGTGGCGACCGCCGCCTGTGCTGCAGAGCTGGCGGCGGTGGAAAAAAAAGGTGGCTGCGGCACCCGACCGCTATGAGTTGCACTACCAGGACGAGACGCACGTCGAGACGAACCCGTATCTGTGCAAGGTGTGGCATCGGCGTGGAGTGCAGCCGACCATCCCGGCGGCGGGGACGAATCGCCGGGTCACGGTATTCGGGAGCGTCGAGGCCTTGGGGCGGGGGCGGGTCGAGGTGATCTGCGCCGCTCAGGACTCGGCCTGCTTCAAGCGCTACCTCGAGGCGCTCGACGCACGGCACGCGGCGACGGGGAAGGAGGTGTACTTAGCCTTGGACAACGGCCCGTGCCATACGAGTAAGGCCAGCCAGGGGGCCTTGGCCGAGCGCTGCGCCTGGCTCCACGTGATTCCACTGGCGAAGTACAGCCCGCACCTCAATCCGAAGGAAGGGGAGTGGCGGCAGCTCAAACGCGATGTGCGCAGTCATTTGGCGCCCACGCTCCGCACGTTCGTTGACGAAATCGCGGCTGGCTTACGGCAGTTGGGGGGCGAGCGGATCGAGATTGTCGATCTGGTGCCGGAGTGGTTCATCGCGGGGCATCGGAAGGAGCCGACGGGCCGGCTGCGGGGCCGGCCGCAGGGCGCGAAGGACACCTACAAGCGCGCACCCTACCGCAAGCGGTGCACAAACTTACCAACACCTACTTAGGCCTGGAGTATTACTATGCGT
>JALZHG010000560.1 GCA_030914045.1 Chloroflexota bacterium
GGTAAAGCTGTTGTGATCGAGCGGGTTGCCCGCCAGGTCCTCAGTTCCTATATTCACACCCGCTGTGTAGGTGGCTCCTCTCTTTAGGGAGTTCGGGTCGAGGATAGCCGTATCGGTGCTTGGATCGTAGCTGACCCTGGCGGCGGTAAAGCCGGTGGAGCCCTTCTTGCGGAGCGTGAAGGTGGTGTCGTTGATGGTCGAAGCTGTCATGCCCTCAGAGAGGGTTGCCTTTACGTTGGCTGTGGGGGCAACTCCTGTAGCGTTTGCTTTGGGGACAGTGCTTATGACCTTGGCCGCGGTGGAGTCATCAGGGGCTTAGGATTGGGCGGAGGTGAGAGAGGTTGCCAATCAGGCTGAGAGTCGAGCGCAGGATCGTTGGTGCGGCGGTACAAGCCCATACCGTTGGGGGTCATGGTGTAGATCTCGTAGTTGCCGTCGCGGGTGCTCGTGAAGGCTATCTTGCTCCCATCCGAAGACCAGGCAGGTTGAAAGTCGACCTTCGGGTCGTTGGTGAGGCGGTCCGAGCCCATGCCGCGAGAGTTCATAGTGAAGATGTCTGTCTTACCGTCGCGGTTGCTCACGAAAGCTATCCTTCTCCCGTTCGGAGACCAGGCAGGCTGAAGGTCATCCTTCGGATCGTTGGTGAGGCGGTTCAAGCCCATGCTGCTGAGGTTCATGGTGTAGATCTCTGGATTGCCGTCGCGGGTGCTCGTGAAGGCTATCTTGCTCCCATCCGGGGACCAGGCAGGGTCAAAGTCTAGCGCAGGATCGTTGGTGCGGCGGTACAAGCCCATACCGTTGGGGGTCATGGTGTATATCTCATCGTTGCCGTGGCGGGTGCTCGTGAAGGCTATCCTGCGCCCATCCGGAGACCAGGCAGGCTGAAGGTCGCTCTGAGGATTGTTGGTGAGGCGGTCCAATTGCGTGCCGTCGGCGTTCATGGTGTATATCTCTGGGTTGCCGCCGTCGCGGTTGCTGGCGAAGGCTATCTTACCGGATTCGTTTGGAAGGGCAGCCCCTGCAGGCTCACCCACCACCAGCATTGTTAGCACCAGCAGTCCCACTGCCGCTAACACCCCTGTAACTGTCATAAGCACCGAGCGCCTTCCTATCAACAACACTTCTGTCTTTCTCCTTTCGTAGGGGAGAGCGCCACCGCCATCGTCGCGGGCACCAGGATCGCTCGTCGTTCCATGACTCGCCCCTTCTTGGGTGGAGCAGGGAAGAAGGGATATAGCTCCGCTACCCCTACCCCTCATAGTTCACTCAACGACTGCAGCATAAACCCCGGAGCCCGCAGGTGCATCGCCTAGGCGGCACGTCTTCAGAGACGCTCAGGGAACCTGCCGCTGGCACGAAGGAGGTTGAGCATGAAGAGATGCTCCCCTGCCGTAGATGTGCTGATCGGCACTTGGCAAGCTAGCCGCCTACTCCTATACCGCTACAAAGGAGGTGGCGTGAAGTTCTCAACAGAGGTACTGCTGTATCTGGTGGCCGTCCTCATAATTCTCTCGTTCATCGCCGCGCTCGTAGCGTGGGTGATCCTACTCCCTGCGCTTATATATCGCCCACTGGAGGAGACTTATAGGCATAGTATGTCTGGGAGCGGTGTGGTTAAGAGAATCGTAGCGGCGGTGTTTCTTCTGAGTGTCTTGCTGTTCTCGCTGTTCGAACTACTCGGGGGAGCGAGGACATGGGAGAGACCGCTGGCAGTGGCCTGCAACTTCGACTTTTGGGAACCGAAGATCGAGGTGATAGTGCGCCCGCCAACGGGAGAGAAGGTAACGACGCACGATATCGGTAGGTGTTCAGCGTACTACTACAGCAACCCGTACAGAGGAGGAGACTGAGCGTGAAGGGTTTTCTGTTGTGGGCGCTTACCGTGACAATAGGGGTGCTTACGATCCTGGTGCTGCTACTGGAAACGGTCTACTGGCAGATGATGTCCACCGACCACCACGCGGAGGAGGCGGCGAAAAGGGAACTCTACCTCACGTACGTCGACTACGACGAGTTCTACGGCGCTGAGAGACAGAGTCCGCCTGAACGTGCTGCTTGACACATGACGACCCATGGACGGAGGTAGATCATGTGAGGACGAGATGTAAGGGTTTGCTGAACGGGGGCTTGTTATGAGAATGTCCCGGCTCCCTAGCTTTGGAGGATGCGTGAGTATATGGTTCCAAAGACTGGTAATACTAGTCGCTGGTCTTGGAACTGTGCCCTTTGTCTTGATCGGTATCAAGTCCACACACCACGAGTTTCTTCACCTACGTGGAATTCTGGTGTGTCGGCGGGGTGATGCTATTGACTACGAGGTAACGC
>JALZHG010000561.1 GCA_030914045.1 Chloroflexota bacterium
GTATCAGAGTGGTATTAATCTCCCAAGTGTCAGTGGTTCCGCACGACGGCGTGCAACGCGAAGCGCCACACCCGAGCGTGAGCATTCTACGGCTTTCATTGACTCTTGTGGGAGCCTACCGGTAGTTTGTTGTAGTTGGTGGGAAGCCGTGCTCTAATGGTCGCGGAGGTGCTTCGCCATGACCAGACGCTACCCCGTAAGTCCGGGTCCTGGACCACTCGAGGACTATGCCCAGGGCTTCGATGATCTCTTCGGTGCCCGCGCCCAACGACACGGTTTCAGGCGTTACCTGGAGGGCTTGCTGCTGCCCGCCGAACGCAACAAGACCCTTACCGCTCTGGCCAACACCGAGCCCTTAAAGGGAGCGCAGCGTAAGGAGGCTCAGAGCCTGCAGTGGTTCCTATCCGAGTCGGGGTGGGATCCCCAGCAGGTAAACCGACGCAGGGTGGAGCTAATGCTCAATGACCCAAAGAGTAGTACCCCGAGCTCAGACGGTGTGCTTGTAATAGATGAGCACGGGGACCGCAAGTGGGGCAAGCATACCGCTCATGTGGGTAGGCAGTGGCTAGCCAACATCGGCAAGACAGACAGCGGGGTGGTGAGCGTAACAAGTCTGTGGGCGGATGAAAGCGCCTACTGGCCAATTGCCTTCGAGCCTTACACCCCGGCACATCACTTCCAGAGAGGCAGGCAAGACCCCAACTTCCGCACCAAGCTCAAGATAGCCAGAGAGCTGGTGGAGCTCTCTGCTGTCGAGGAAGGCATCCCCTTTAGAGCGGTGGTGGCCGATTCGTTCTACGGCGAGGATGAGGACTTCAAGAGCTCCTTAGAGGAGTTGGGAGTAGGATATGTGCTGGCTTTGAAGCCCTCGCACGCCTGGTGGCACAAGATAGGCGAGATAGGCTCCCCGTGGGAAGCGGCTCTAGCGGCTAGCGAAGCTTGGAACGGCACACGGGATCCCGGAGATTGGATTGAGGTTGTGCGTTCCTTTAGAGATGGACACGAGGAGAGGTGGTGGGCACTGGAGGTCGATGTAGGGCCCTACGGTCCCCAAAGAACCCGCCGAGCAGTCGTTGCCACCACGGATCCCAAAGAGTTGCCCGACAAAGCTACGTGGTACCTCGTAAGTAACCTGCCCACGCCCGCCTCCGAGCGGGCCCAGGAGAGTGATCTCAGGGCAGCGGATCTCTCAGAGATCGTGCGCCTCTACGGCTTGAGGATGTGGGTGGAGCAGAGCTACAAGCAGGTCAAACACGTCCTTGGATGGAGCGACTACCAGGTAAGGAGCGACATAGCCATAAGGCGTCACTGGCAGTTGGTGTGCTGTGCATTTACGTTCTGCTGGTGGGCTTACGGTCGCTTACCGACCGAGGAGATGGCTCGGAAAGACGATGATCCTCCCGTCGATTCGGAGGGAAGGGGGAAAAAGGCCCAGGGCATCCTGGCCGGAGACGCTCAGGGCAGTAAGGGGTTGGTTGGAGCCGTGGATCATGCTGAGGCGATACTGGAAGGCATTCTCCGGGATGCCCCCACCACCGGAGCTAAGAGCGCTGCTTGAGAGTGTGTTTTCGGGCAGAGGACTCTACCTCTATGTCCATTAACAACAAACTACCGCTACAGCGTTCACCATAATGATTGAACCGGTATGCCATACTCACAGTGCTCAAAGAAACCGCGAGCGTCCTGAGCACTGATCGCCGAGATCGCCCTACCAATGGCCTCAAGCAGTGCCTCTCGAGTCCTAGCTTCGGCCTTGCGTAATAGGCTCTTGATCTTCGAGAAAGCCTCCTCAATGGGGTTGAAGTCCGGCGAGTAGGGTGGCAGATAGACAAGCTCAGCTCCCCGCTGCTCAATAACTTCCCTCACCTTCCCTCCTTTGTGAGCGGTGAGGTTGTCCATTACCACTACCTGCCCAGGCTTGAGCGTAGGCGCCAGAACTTGCTCGACATAAGCCTCAAAGACCTGCGCGGTGGTGGAGCCTACTACCGCTAAGGTTGGACCCATCCCTTCCATACTCATGCTCGAAAGTAGCGTGGTATTCGCTCCGCGGTTACGGGGTACTGAGCAGTGTGCCCTCTGTCCTTTGGGAGCCCAGGCATACACAGGAGTAAGCGAGATGTTCGTGCCCATCTCATCGACGAACACCAACTGTCGGGTGTCGAGTTCTTGGGCGACCATCACCCGCCAGGCGCACCTCAAGAACTCGTCTCGCTCCAGCGCCCCCACAGTCCTTTTTTTCGGCTAAAGCCCATCCGCTTGAGGAGCCGCCTTACGGTAGAGTCGCTAAGGGTCCTGCCCGTAATGTGCTCCAGGAATCGACGTC
>JALZHG010000562.1 GCA_030914045.1 Chloroflexota bacterium
GCTGTTGCCTGAGGATCGTTATGAGGAGTGGACTGAAGGTAGGCGCGAAGAGCTGCGGCAACTGTACCTCGCGCTGGTCGTCGAGCTGGCAGGGCTCTACGAAGAACGCCACGAGCATGGCCTGGCCATCGAGGCACTACGGAAGGCAACGGCCAAGGAGCCCGCCTTCGAGGATGCGCATGCTGGCCTTATGCGTCTGCACGCCCTCTCTGGTCGACCCGAGCAAGCCCTGGCCCAATACGAACGCCTCCGCGACACTCTCTCCAGGAGTCTCGGCACGGAGCCTGGCGCTACAACCCGCCGTCTGCGCGACGAGATAGCTGCTGGGAGGATTTCGTCTACACCGCCGGCAGTGCCCTGCAAGAGGTGCAGGAACTACCCGGTGTGGCCAAGCACAACCTGCCTACTTCTAGAACCAGCTTCGTGGGGCGGGAGCAAGAGATGGTGGAGGTCAAGCGGCTGCTTTCTATGACGCGGCACTTGACGCTCACGGGTGCGGGCGGCTCGGGCAAGACACGGCTTGCGCTCGAGGTGGCCAGGGATCTCGTCGGCGCCTATCCGGACGGGGTGTGGCTCGTGGAGTTGGCACCGCTCTCTGAGGAAGATCTGGTGGCTCAGGAGATGGCTAGGACTCTGGAAGTACAAGAACGTCCCGGCCAAGCTCCCACCGATACACTCGTGGAGGCCTTAGGCGACAAAGCGATGCTCTTGGTTGTGGACAACTGCGAACACCTTGTTGAGGCAGCGGCGCAGCTTTTAAACGCCCTTCTCGACTCGTGCCCGCGCCTTAATGTGTTGGCCACCAGTCGGGAGCCCTTGGGCGTTGGGGGGGAAGTCCTCTGGCAGATCACCTCACTCTCCCTGCCAGAGACGACAGATGGAGCCTCCAACGGGGGATTCAGCGTCGAGAGCCTAATGCGCTACGAAGCGGTCAGGCTCTTTGTAGATCGCGCCCGCCTGAGGCTGCCCAATTTCCAGTTGACTCAGGAGAACGCTGGTTCGGCAGCGAGGGTGTGCAGGAAGCTCGATGGGATACCCCTAGCAGTAGAGCTGGCCACAGCACGGATGGGAGCCCTTGCAGTGGAGCAGGTAGCCCAGAGGCTAGAGGTCTCCCTCGATGTGCTAAAGGCCACAACCCGGACAGCCGCGCCCAGGCAGCAGACTTTGAGGGCAACGATTGACTGGAGTCACAAGCTACTCAGCGAGGCAGAGCGAGCATTGTTCGAGAGGCTATCGGTTTTTGCCGGAGGGTGGACTCTAGAGGCTGCAGAAGCGGTGTGCTCTGGAGGTGGTATCGAGGAGGGAGAAGTCTTGGACCTTCTCGGGGGTCTAGTGGACAAGTCGCTTGTGGTGGCCGGGGCGAGCACGGGCGGGGCGGTGCGCTACCGAATGCTCAAGCCCATCCGTCAGTACGCTCGGCAGAAGCTTGAGGAGAGCGGGGGAGCCGACGAGGTGCACGGCCGTCACGCCGAGTTCTTCCTCGCCCTGGCCGAAGAAGCCGAGCCAGAGCTCGCCGGACCGCAGCAGAGCGTGTGGGTGGAGCGGCTGGAGGTCGAGCACGACAACCTCAGGGAGGCGCTCTCGCGGGTCCTCGAAGGAGGCGAAGGCGACCTCGGACTCCGCTTCGGCGGGGCGCTCTGGCGATTCTGGCATGCCCGAGGCTACATTAGCGAGGGAGCGCGGTGGCTAGAGAGCGTACTAGCGAGCAGCGGCCCACAACTCACAGCGCCACGGGTGAAGGCGCTAGAGGGGATGGGATGGATGTCTCAGTACCAAGGCGATCACGAACGAGCGAGAGCAGCATACGAACAGATGCTCAAGTTGTCCCGAGATTTGGGAGATAAGGGGAACGTAGCGAAAGCCCTCAATAGCCTGGGGACTGTGGCGGCCCAACAAGGCGATAACGAGTTGGCGAAGACTTTGCTACAGGAGAACCTGGAGGTAATCGAGGAACTGGAGGAGGGAGACCCCGCCACGCCGCTCAAGAAGTTCTACGTTTTCAACCTGCTGGGATACTTGGCGATCAACGATGAGGACGACTACGCTAAAGGAACGACCCTGTGGGAGGAAAGCCTGGTACTGGCCAGGGAGGTAGGAGACAACCATCACGTCGGGATGACGCTAGCCAACCTCGGGCACCCGGCGCTGCTGCGGGGAGACTACGAGCGAGGGCGCTTAGCGAAGAAGCCCTGACACTCGCTCACGAACTCGGGAGCGCTGGCGTAGAGATCATCCCCACAGCCCTTATCAATCTTGGCCTTGCTGAGGTGGGTCTGGGCGAGCACGGTAGGGCGATGGGATCCTTCGAAGAGGCTATAGTGA
>JALZHG010000563.1 GCA_030914045.1 Chloroflexota bacterium
TTTCATAGGTGCTCTCCTTGATGCCTTTGATGACGTTTTCGATGGAGCGAGACTCGATAGCCACACGACCCTCCGGTGCTGAGATTCCTTATGGCTGCATGATACCCTTCGGCGGCTATACTGGCTTCATGAAGATGAGCGAGGAGGAGGCGCTGCGCGAATACATACTGCGTCTCGACGACTTGATGAGCTTCGTCGGGCGTGAAGAGTTGCCGTACTCCTTACGGACCTTGCACATGGACCGGCTGCTTACGATGACCCGCGAAGCGCGGGAGGCCAGGGAGAAGACCAAGGAGGAGGGGAGCCCAGGCTAGCGGCACTGGACATCGTTCTTTATCGGCATTCGTCCTGCCGGGCTCGGGACGGAGCGGGCGGAGGTACACGCAACTTACGACAACGGCAACCGTACCCTTCAACGCTAAACTGGACAGTAGACGTGTTCTCGGAAGTTGGTAGCTCTCTCCGGGAAACACATAACTACGCAAGGTTAGAGTATGCCTTCTATGTATAAGCTGCGACTCGCTCTTGCGCCTGTCAGGTAACGAGGTACTGTATCGCTTGCTACAATGAGCGGGGTGGATAGGAGAGGTGCCAGAGAAAGGCAAGCCCTCCATGAGGGTGCAGACGCCGGACCTTCCTCGGGACGGACGGTTGCGCGATCGAGACTGCGTGCTTTACCCATCGCCGGGACGCCCGAGCCCCTAACCACTTACCACAATCTGCCTGCCCCAAGAAGCAGCTTCGTAGGCAGAGAGCGCGAGATGGTGGAGGTGAAGCAAGCGCTGGTCGGCACGCGGCTGCTCACCCTCACGGGTGCGGGGGGATCGGGAAAGACGCGGCTTGCCCTAGAAGCAGCCCGTGACGTCATTGAGTTGTATCCGGATGGGGTATGGCTAATAGAGCTGGCTCCGCTCTCTGATGAGGAGCTGGTGCCAAAGGCGGTGGCCCAGGCCCTGGAGGTGCCCGAGCGTCCCGCACAGCCGCTACCTGAGACGCTCGCAGAGATCCTGCGTGGCTGGGAGTTGCTCCTCATCCTGGACAACTGTGGGCACCTTTTGGAGGCCACCGCCCGGCTCGTGGACTTGCTGCTCGACTCGTGCCCGCACTTGCGGATCATGGCCACCAGTCGCGAAGCTCTGGGAGTAGAAGGAGAGGTGAGGTGGCCTGTGGCCCCGCTCTCGGTGCCCGAGCAAGAGCGTACGTCCTCATCGGAAGAGCTAGAGGGTTACGAGGCGACGCAACTGTTCGTCCAGCGAGCAAAGGGGCACGATCCCGCCTTCTCCTCAAGTCCGCAAAACGCCCTCGCGGTTGCCGAGATCTGCAGAAAACTGGGAGGCATACCGCTTGCCATAGAGCTCGCTGCGGCTAGGGTAGGGACGCTGCTCTCCTTAGAGCATATCTCAGAGAGGCTTGAAGGCTCTCTCGACCTCTTATTTGCTCTACGTCTTCGCCTACAAGTTCCCGATCTTTCCTCTCGGGGGCACTGACGGCTTCATGAGCTTGGTGCTGCCCGCTTTCACCTTCGGGATAACCCAGGCGGCCTGGTACACCCGCGTGACGCGGGCGGGGATGCTCGAGGTGCTGAGCGAGGACTACATCCGCACAGCGCGGGCCAAGGGCCTGAAGAACAGCGCTGTGATCTTCAAGCACGCCTTCCGCAACGCCATGAGGCCGGTCGTCACCATGTTCGGCATGGACTTGGGCTACGCTTTGGGCGGGCTGCTGGTGATCGAGCAGGTCTTCGGGTGGCCCGGCATCGGCGTCCAGGCCTGGCAGGCGGTCCAGAACCAGGACATACCCATGATCATGGGGACCGTGCTCTTCGCCAGCCTCCTCATAGTCGCGGCAAATCTGGTCATAGACCTGCTTTACTCGCTGCTGGATCCTCGCATCACTTACGGCTAGGTTCTCCATCGTCGCCTTCGATCCCGGAACGCAAGCCTTGGGCGTCGCCGTCCAGTCCACGTTTCTCGCGGTCGGCGCGATCGTGCCCTGGGGGCGCCGGGGCGGGCGCGGTTGCGACGCAGGCGATGGCGAACTACAACTACGGCCCGCATGGTCTAGAGCGGAGACCTTCGAGGACCTCGCCGGAGGGCTCCTGGGAGCGCTTGACACCGGGCTGGCGTCCTACGCGGTCCTGGCCCTTCTCTTTGCCCGTGTGAGTGGTGTGGCGCAACCTGTGTCTTCCGGTGACGTATATGTTCTTGACATTTCGAGGAGGTGCCGAGGAGGTGCGCGTGGGTGTGTTGATAAGATGGCTGTTCAGATTGGTCCTTTTCCGGGTGTTAGTAGGTCTCTGGCGTATATTCCGGAGGCGCTGA
>JALZHG010000564.1 GCA_030914045.1 Chloroflexota bacterium
TAGTGGCCGAGATCAGTGATGTGTCGCTCTCCATGCGCTAGCTCACTTTGTCCTGCTCCGCTTGATGCTTGACAAATTGGCCTCAGTTGATGCTTGACACTCCCGCTCGTGCTGATGGAGCTGAGCGTGGTCGAGCAGAGGTACCAGGCCGTCAAAGAGGTACAAGACGGCACACCAGTCACAGAGGTCGCCAAGCGCTATGGGGTGTCGCGCCAGTCGGTGCACACCTGGTTGCGGCGCTATCGAGATCACGGCCTCGAGGGACTGGCTGATCGTTCTCATCGCCCCTTAGGCCATCCCGCCCAGATCGACGCCAGTCTCGAAGAGACCATCTGCGAGCTGCGCCGAGGACACCGGCGCTGGGGACCTCGGACCTTGGTTCATGAGTTGGAACGTCGAGGACTAGGGGTCGTCTCGCGCTCGACGGTCTATCGAGTGCTGGTGCGCAACGGGCTGATCGAACCAACAAGCCGGCGGCGTCGACGCCAGGACTACCAACGCTGGGAGCGCTCGGCTCCCATGGAGCTATGGCAACTCGATGTCACCGGCAAGGTGTTTCTCACCGACGGCACCGAGGCCAAGGTCATCACCGGCATCGATGATCACTCCCGGTTCTGCGTGATCGCCACGGTGGTGACCAACGCCACCGCCCGAGCGGTGTGTTCGGCCTTCGTTGTCGCCATGAGGACCTATGGGGTGCCCGAGGAGGTCCTCACTGACAATGGCAAGGTCTTCACCGGGCGCTTCAACAAGCCTCGAGCTCCCCGCGAGGTGCTCTTTGAGCGCATTTGTCGAGAAAATGGCATCAAGGCTCGCCTTACTGCAGTGCGCTCTCCTACCACCACCGGCAAGATCGAACGCCTGCACCAGAGCCTGCAGCGAGAGCTTCTCGATGACCATGGGCCCTTTGCAACGGTCGAAGAGGCGCAGGCAGCCATTGACGCCTGGCGTCAGGACTACAACCAAGACCGGCCCCATCAGGCCCTGGGGATGACATGTCCTGCACAGCGCTTTCGTCCTTCGCCGCCCGATGTCCTTGGGCTGAAGGTTTCCGCCGAGCTCACTGCAGAAAAGACCACCTCAGAGCCAGCGCAGACCACCTCAGATCCAACGTCATCTCCTGAAGCCTCGCCAAGCCTTGGAGCCTCACACTGAGCTCACTGGAGAGCCTCACACCGAGCTCAACGGGGCCCTGGAACTTGAGCGAGTAGTGCCCGCCTCGGGCAACTTGTGGCTGGCGGGCCAGCAGCTATGGCTGGGTCCTGGCTTGGCTGGACGCAGCATCGGGATCTGGGTCGATGTCACCAGTGTGCATCTCAGTATTGATGGCCACCACCTCAAGACGGTGCCGTCGCGTCTTTCTCCGCTCGATCTGGCCAAGCTGGCCATCGCTGGTGCTCGGCCGGCTAGCAGTCCAGCTCCCGTCCGTCCAGCACTTGCGCCCAAAGCAGCGCATAGCACTGCTCTCGAGGTGTGTCGCACCGTCAATGCCGCCGGGCTCGTGGGCGTAGCCGGACGCCAGGTGGGGGTGGGCTCGGAGTTGGCAGGACGACGCGTGACGCTTCGCATCGATGGCCAGGTGATGCAAGTCATCGCCGACGGCACGCTGGTGCGTACCGTGGCCTGTCTCATTCCCGTCGACCAACGCCATCGCATCCAAGGCGCTCGCCTCGCAGGACCGCCACCGCCGCCACCGGAGGCGCTTCGCGTCGAGCGCAAGGTCTCCTCCCAGGGCGTCATCATGGTGGCGACCCAGAAGATCTGCGTTGGGCTGCCCCATGCCGGCACCACCGTCACCGTGGTCGCCGAAACAGAGCACTTTCGGGTCCTTAGCGGCGAAGGCGAAGAGCTGGTCGTGGTCCGCCGGATGACGGCCAAGGAGGTGAAGCGCTACAAAGTCCACCGTCGTCGCAACATTGTCTAGGGATGTCAAGCGTCAACTGAAGCCAAAGCGTCAAGCATCATCTGGAGCTAGACAAGGTCTGAGGATTGGCATGGTCTTTTTGGTGTTCTGTTCGAAACGAGAGATGCAGAACGTGCTTGAGTGTATCGAGGAAACGTTCCTCGCTTAAGCGACCCGAAGAACGAAGTACGAGCGCTGCAATGCAGATACATGCAAGCAGCGCTCCCGCTGTTATCGCAGCAGCCGTCTTCGTTCCAGCAAGGCGGTCGGCCACCAAGAAGACGGAAACCAAAACCACCACTGTTAGGAGCAGAAACCAAGCGAGAACCATGGCCTCGGAGGGCGTCCAGGGCCTGGCCTCCGGCGGAGTCGTTCGTGGGCCGCTCACGATGGAGACCTTGCCGTTAACCACGGACT
>JALZHG010000565.1 GCA_030914045.1 Chloroflexota bacterium
CTGATTGAAGGAGAGCTCCACGGGCGTCTCGCGCCCGAAGATGGAGACGAGCACCTTCAACCTCGACTGGTCCACGTTGATGTCGGAGATCGAACCTGTGAAATCCGAGAGCGGTCCGCCAATAACCTTGACCGTCTCCCCGATCTGGTAATCCACCGTTGTCTTGACCTTCTCGCGTGTCTCGACCTCACCAGGATGCAGGAGCCTCTCGACCTCGGCGCGGCTGAGCGCGAGCGGCTTCTCTCCGGCGCCGACGATCTGGGTGACTCCCGGCGTCTGGCGCACGAGCTGCCAGGTCGTGTCGTTCATGTCCATGTTCACGAGGACGTAGCCGGGGAACTGGCGCTGGATCGTCGGGACCTTCTTGCCGTCCTTGATCTCGATGACGCTCTCGGTCGGGATGCGGATCTCACCGAAGTTCCTGTCAAGACCCATTGAGTCGATCCTGCGCTCCAGGGTCGTGCGCACCTTGTTCTCGTGCCCCGAGTATGTATTTACGACGTACCACTTCTTCAAAACGAAACGCTCCTAATGCCTAATAGGAAGACCTATAAGAAGACCAGGCGCACCAGGCTCTGGAACACGACGTCCACGGCGGCGACGTAGAGCGCCAGCACGATGACGATGATGAGCACCACGGCCGTGCTTTGCCTGAGCTGGTCGCGGTCGGGCCAGCTGACCCGCCTGAGCTCGCCCTGCACGTCCTTGGCAAATCTCCTCGGGCCAGCAAGCACCCCGCCACTCTTCTTCTGCGGCTGCTTGTTCCCGCGTTTCTTACCCATTGTGTCCTCGCATGGCTTCGCCTCTCGAAGCAGGGCAGGAGGGACTCGAACCCCCGACCTGCGGTTTTGGAGACCGCTGCTCTACCAACTGAGCTACTGCCCTCTGTCTGCCGATCCTTACCGGGTCTCCCGGTGCGCCGTATGATGGCGGCACCACGGGCAATACTTCTGTAGCTGGATGCGATCCGGGGTGTTCCGCCGGTTCTTCCTGCTGTGGTAGTTCCGGCGCTTGCACTCATCACAAGCCAGCGTTACCAATTGTCGCACAACATACCTCCAAATCACAGGGACGACGAAGTCGCCGTCCCTGCGTACCAACGGCGTGTTACTCCACGATCTCCGTGACGACGCCTGCTCCTACAGTCCTGCCTCCCTCGCGGATGGCAAAGTTCAACCCTTCATCCATCGCAATAGGACTGATCAACTCCACGTTCATTACCGTGTTGTCCCCAGGCATCACCATCTCAACTCCTTCCTCTAGACGGATCTCCCCGGTCACATCCGTCGTCCGGAAGTAGAACTGCGGTCGGTAGTTAGAGAAAAACGGCGTGTGGCGCCCTCCCTCTTCCTTGCTCAGTACATACACCTCCGCCTTGAAGCGCGTGTGGGGGGTTATGGTGTTCGGCTTGGCCAATACCTGCCCACGCTCTATGTCATCGCGCTTCACTCCCCTTAGGAGCGCTCCTATGTTGTCTCCTGCCTGCGCACTGTCCATGCTCTTGTTGAACATCTCTACACCAGTTACAACAGTCTTTCGGGTGGGACGTATCCCTACTACCTCTATCTCCTCATTGAGCCTTATCTTGCCCGATTCAACCCTACCTGTTGCTACCGTCCCACGCCCCTGGATGGTGAACACATCCTCTACCGCAAGGAGGAAGTCCCGGTCTATGTCACGCTCTGGCTCTGGGATGTACTCATCAACTGCCTCAAGGAGCTGCAGAATGGCAGCCTCACCGTACTCCCCTTCATCTCCTTCTAGGGCTCTTAGGGCAGACCCTATGACTACCGGGATGTCATCTCCCGGGAACTCATACTCACTGAGGAGCTCCCTTACCTCCATCTCCACCAACTCAAGAAGCTCAGGGTCATCGACCATGTCAGCCTTGTTCAAAAACACTACTATGTATGGAACCCCAACCTGACGGGCAAGCAGGATGTGCTCCCTTGTCTGTGGCATGGGACCATCAGCGGCACTAACAACAAGGATAGCCCCGTCCATCTGGGCGGCTCCTGTAATCATGTTCTTTACGTAGTCAGCATGCCCTGGGCAGTCGACGTGTGCGTAGTGGCGATTTGCGGTAGCGTACTCCTGGTGTGAAGTAGCGATAGTTATGCCCCTCTGTCGCTCCTCGGGGGCGTTGTCTATCTGATCGAAAGCCACCTCTCGGTTTGCTGGGTCGTCAGGGACCTCCTTGGCAAGCACCCTGGTTATAGCCGCTGTCAGAGTCGTCTTGCCGTGGTCTACGTGACCTATGGTGCCGACGTTTAGGTGTGGCTTGGTACGCTCGAACCTGCCTCTTGACATCTCTCCTAC
>JALZHG010000566.1 GCA_030914045.1 Chloroflexota bacterium
GATCCCGAAGTAGATCCTCTCCTCCAGCAGACCGGGCAGCTTCTCCGCGAACCCCGACTCCTGGAACCAGTAGCTGAGGTACCCGGTGTTGCCGCCGCTCACCAGGATGGCGTCCGAAGACTCGACGAACGGCAGCCAGTGTTCCTCCTCGATGGTGGGCAGGGCCGTAAGCTCCAGGGTGCCGAGCGCCTTCCAGCCCATCTCGCCGTAGTACTTGACCATCTGGTAGGCGTCCTCTGGGCCGCTGGGCGAGGCATAGAGGGCCGTGGAGATCTGGACCGCCAGGCACTCCTCGAGGGGCTTGCCCAGCAGCTCGAGGAGCGCCTTGCGGATGGAATCGTTCGTGAGGCCGACGGATGTGAGAAGTAGCTTCATCTCGCCCTCCTTTCGGATCTACTGGTCGATTCCTGCCGGCCGGTAGGTGAGGTAGAGGACACCGATGCTGAACGTCTTCGAGGCAACAAGCTCCAGCGTCTTCTGGTCACTCCCTTCCTCAAAGAGGTGCTTCCCTCTGCCCAGGACAACGGGATGAACCATAAGGCTGAGCTCGTCGAGGAGGTCGGCTTCAAGCAGCGACCGGACGAGGGTGCCGCTGCCGAGGATCGTGATGTCCTTACCCGGCTGCCGCTTAAGCTTGGCGATCTCCTCGGCGACGTTCCCCTTGATCAGCATCGAATTCTGCCACTCAAGAGGCTCTTGGCGGGTCGTTGAGACGACGTACTTGGAAGTGTTGTCCAGGTAGTCTGTGAACGGCTGCTCGGTGCGGTTCTGGTAAGGCCAGAAAGCGGCGAACTCTTCGTAGGTCACCCTTCCGAGCAGCATGGCGTCTGAGCCGGCCATCCCCGCTGCGTTCGCCTCCGCCATCTCGTCGTTGGAGTAGGAGAAAGACCATTCTTCCGGCTTCTCCATCACGCCGTCCAACGACACCAACTCTAGTGCAACCACTTTCCTCATAGAGACATCCTTCGTGCGTCGGGTTCGAATCGTATCCTCGGAGCATACGGCAATAGTCTTAAGAACCACTACCGGATCGAGTGTTTGCGAAAGTTGGTGGGATGGTAGCAGTGGTTTGGTAGCGCTTCTAAGACCATGCCACACCATGAGTGAGCAGACACGACTCAGCCGCCCAACTTCTGAGAACACTCCTTCCACGCACTCGGGTGAATACTGCCCAGAGGCGGGCTACGATAGCCTCCAAGAAAGAGTTTCGAAGGTGAAGGGCATCTGCAAGCGAACTACGGTGAATCAGTTGACGGTTGCTAGTAATGCCGAAGCTGCTTCGACAGCAAGTGGCTCAGAGATGAAGTTGCCCTGAGCCAGTTCACACCCCAGCTCTTGAAGGTGCGCGAGTTGCTCGGCGGTTTCTACCCCTTCGGCGATAGCCTTCAAGTCCAAAGTTCTCGCCAGGCTTATTGTCGGCGCAACAATGTTGCTGACTTTAGCATCTCCCATAGGACCATTGATGAATGATTGATCTTCAAGGTGTCTATCGGCAATTGGTAGAGATGAGATAGCGACGAATAGCCCGTACCGAAGTCGTCTATCGCCACCCGCACGCCCAAGCCCCTAAGTTTCGTGAGCGTCTCCACAAGAACGTCTTCATGCTCCATTGCGACATTCTCGGTGACCTCCAGTTCCAACCTTGTCGGGTCTGGATCATGTTCTCGGAGTTTTTCGACTATGTTCGAAGCAAGGTTGGGATGCAGGAGTTCTCTTCCCGAAAGATTCATGCTCACCTTCAGAAGCGGAGCGGAACCACGTTGTTCTTGCCAGAGGCGTGTCTGGCGGCAGACCGCATCGATCACCCACTGTCCGAGCGGTATGATCAGCCCGCTCTCGTCGGCAAGGGGCAGAAATTCGCGTGGAAGCAATAGTTCTCGCTCGGGGTGCTCCCAACGCACAAGAGCCTCCATACCGACGATTTTGCCTGATGCGATTTCTATAATAGGCTGGTAGTAGAGTTTGAACTCTTCACGCTCGAGCGCTCGCCGAAGATCGCTTACCAACGTGGTGAGTTGCTCTAGAGCATTGACACTCATACTCGGCTCAAACACTTCGTAGGTGGCCTTGCTGGTAGCCTTGGCTTGATACATTGCAGTATCTGCGTTGCTGAGCAGATCCTCCGGACTGTTCTCCTTGGAGATACTTGAGGCTATTCCGATACTAGCCGTGATAAATACGTCTTGAGATTCTAGTCGGAAGGGAGCTTGTAATTCTTGGACAAGCCGATCCGCCACACGAAGCGCGTTGCCTGCTCTCCCCTTATCATCCTCAACCAAGAAAGTAAATTCGTCTCCTCCAAAGCGTGCAACTATGTCT
>JALZHG010000039.1 GCA_030914045.1 Chloroflexota bacterium
ACGACTATCCTTACTTGTCTTTCCAATGGCTCCTGAAGCTGTCTATAACTCCCATCGTGGGTGGAAGCTCTTCCGTCTTGCAGCGCTCTGGGGCATCTGAAACGATTTGTATGAAATAAGCCGATTCCTCATCCATGAGAGCAGCTATGGTCGCGCGCCTCGGAACACAATGTTTGCCACCCTCAAGGTCGTAACTCATCGTAGCGCCAGTCAGCTTATCCCCATCCACACTTATGCTTTCTATTGGGGAGGCGTTTGCCACACCAGTGGTTTTTGTCCTTAGCAATTCCTCAGGCGAACTAGTCTCGACCTCCTCCCAAGGCACAACTTCTATTTCTTGGGTCCATCGTCCGTGAATAATATGAGTGTCTTCATACTCAAAGACGACACGCCGCCCGTTATCGGCTTCAGTAGCCTTGGCTCCTACCGGAACGGGTATCCGATATTCCCAGGTCGAATTGGTGTAGCTCTCAAACTCGAACACCTGCCCTCGCTGAATGCTGCGAGTGGTTGGTGTCGGACCAGTGAAGGCTGGAGTGGCCGTTGGTACAACAGAGGGGGTCACCAGATCACACGAGGTAAGCACCAGGCAAGCAGCAAATAGCAGAGCAGCGAGGGCGCTATACCTGGCGTGGCACCGAGCACGGAGAGTAAGGAAGTCTCGCACGACAGATCACCTCCCAGCTCAAGGGGACTGCCGTGCAGTCCCCTTTTAGTTTTGCCACACTACACCAGCGACTCGAAGCGGTCGATGTCTTCGCGGATGATGGCGAGGCTGGAGCGCCAGAAGTCGGGAGTGCGGATGTCGATGCCGAAGCGGGCGGCGAGGGTGGCGGCGTCGTCCATGCCGGTGGAGGAGAGCAGGTCGTCGTAGCCGGTGCGGAAGGTGTCGGCGTCCTGCTGGAACTGGGCGTAGAGGCCCAGGCCGAACAGCAGGCCGAACATGTAGGGGAAGTTGTAGAACGACAGACCGGTGCTGTAGTAGTGCCCCTTCACAGCCCACATGTAGGGGTGCAGGGTGTTCTCGTCCAGGCCGTCGCCGTACGTCTCGCGCTGGGCCTGCAACATCAGGTCGCAGAACTCGTCCACCGATAGCTCCCGCTGCTTGCGCATCTCGAATACGCGGCTCTCGAACAGGAAGCGGCTAGTGATGTCTACCACCACCTGAGTGCTGTCCTGCAACGAAGCCTCCAGTATCGACAACTGCTCGTCGGCGTCGGCGTGCTTCAGGGCGGCGTTGCGCACTATCGTCTCGCAGAAAATGCTGGCAGTCTCGGCCAGCGTCATGGGCGTGCTCTTCTGCAACATGGTGCGGTGGGCCTTCACGAGGTTGTGGTAGCCGTGCCCTAGCTCGTGGGCCAGCGTGCTCATACCCCCGTATGCGGGCTTGTAGTTGGAGAGGATGCGCGACTCCTCGCCCCGCAGCCACATGCAGAAGGCCCCGTCGCGCTTGCCCGATCTCGGCTCGGCATCGATCCAGTTCTCATCGAAGGCGCGCCGCGCGAACTTACTCATCTTCTCGGAGTAAGTGCCGAACTGCTCCACTATGAAGTCGGCGGCGTCCTGGTACTCCCACACGCGATTGCCCTTGCCCAATGGTGCGAACATATCGTACCAGGCCAGCTTCTCCAGCCCCAGCGCCCGCGCCTTGGCCTTCAAGTAGCGGCGGAACTCCGGGAACGACTCGTGGGCGGCCTGCATCATGGCGTCCAGCGTCTGCCGGTCGATATTGGCGTTGAAGATGGCCTCGTCCAGGGCCGATTCCCAGCCGCGCCGCCTGGTGAGCGTGTTCACCTCGCCCTTGATGCTGTTGAGCGCCTGGGCCAGCGGCACCTGGACCGTCTTCCAGGCCTCTACCTCGGCCTCGTAGCCCTGGCGCCGGGTTTCGCGGTCCTCCTCGAAGGCCAGGTTGCGCACGGAGGGCATCGGCAGCGTCTGCCGCTCGCCGTTAAGCTCTACCTGCACGGCCAACTGCGAGGTCACGTTGCCGTGCAACTTGGCCCAGGCGGTGCCCGCGCTTGGGTTTAGCTCGGCTACCAGTTCTTCCTCGGCGGGCGACATCAGGTGCCGCGACTGCTCTTTGGCCTTGCGCAGCATGTAGGTGTGATCGGCGGCCACTTGCGAGCGTGAAATCAACTCCTCCACGTCCAGCGAGCCGATCCAGGCGGTCAGGCGGGTGCTCAGCTTGCTCAGGACGACGGTGGCGTTCTGCAACTCGCTCAACTTGGCCTGGGCCAGGTTGTCGCGGGAGTTGGTGGTGGTAAAGCCACGTATGTACGCACCGAGCGTCATCGTGTCCCTGTATACCTCGTTCAGCCGGTTGACCACCGCCTCGAACGCGTTCACCGTCTCGTCGTCCAGCGGGGCGGGTTCGGCCTTCTCAATCTTGCGCTCGTCAAACAGCCGGGCCAACTCCTCAATGCTGCCCGTAAGCGCGCTAAACCCCTGCTCGAACTCCGGCGAGTCGAGGCTGGGATATACGACCGTCATGTCCCAATGCGGTAACTTAGTCTCTGCGGTTGCGACCATGATGTGTCCTCTCTATGGTTATTGGACGATGGACGATGGACGATGGGAGTGATGAGGATTGAGGGCTGAGTATCAATTAGCACCCATCCTAACCATCCTAATCTTTGCGTGTCCTTTGCGTTCTTTGCGTCTTTGCGTTTTCGTCTCCTACCATCGTCTATCGTCCATCGTCTATCGTCCTCTTCAGCTTCTCCATCGCGTGCGCGACGCCCTCTTTGTCGCCGTAGACCGCCGAGCCTGCCACCAGCAGGTTGGCCCCGGCGCTGACGGCACGGGAGATAGTGCCCTCGTGTATGCCGCCGTCCACCTCAACGTCGAAAGAGGTCATGCCCCGCTCGTCCAGCATCTTCCGAAGCCGCTCGATCTTCGGCAACATCGATTCGATGAACTCTTGCCCACCAAAGCCGGGGTTGACCGTCATGACGATCACCATCTCTATGTATTCCAGTATCTCCTCTAGGCTCGCGATTGGGGTGGCGGGGTTGAGAGCTACGCCCGGCCTGGCCCCCACGGAGCGTATCTGCTGTATCGCCCGGTGGAGGTGGGTCACGGCCTCGACGTGCACGATGATATAGTCGGCCCCCGCCTCTGCGAACCGCGGGATGTACAGTTCGGCGTGCTCTATCATCAGGTGCGCCTCGATGGGTAGGCTGGTGTGCGGTCTGATGCTCTTTATCACCAGTGGACCGACCGATATATTAGGCACGTAATGGCCGTCCATCACGTCTACCTGGATGCGAGCCGCGCCCGCTGCCTCTGCGTCGCGCACCTGCTCGCCCAATCGCGAGAAGTCGGCGGAGAGGATTGAAGGCACTATGCCGATTTGTGGCCGGGGTGTGGTCATCCGGGGTGTCCCGCCTTACTCATGTGAGTGGGGTTTGCTGTAAGCATTGACATCAAGGGTCGAAGGTTAGGGGTATAGTACATGATGTTGGTACAGGTATGTAGGGAGGCATGGAGCGGGTGCCCCGTCAGCCTGATTTTGATGTCATGGCGCCCATTTGCCGGGTGATGCGCTGGCTTGCCCACCACGTCGCCATAGTAGCTACTAGCACTGGGAGCACTCCCCATACCAACCAGCCCCATTCTCCGCCCCATCCCCTACCAAAGTATTGCGGCAAACCGCTTGCGATCACTAATAGTAAAGCCGCGATTCCGCCCACGAGCAAGCTCATAATCTCCATCGTCCGCCGGTAGCTATGGAAGTCCACGATTGGCGCAAATGCCGAGTAGGTCACCATTGCCAGCACGGCGCCCGTTAGGAAGCCGAGGATTATACCTGCTATACCTCCCAGCGCGAGGCCAACCCCAAAGCCCACACCGACCCAGATGCCAAGCATGGTTGTATTCGTAGCGCCCGCATCACCACCCGACAGCACTATTAGCAATAGTGTCAACAAGACGGCGAATAAAGGATAGAGAGCACCCAACGAAGCCCCCAGGACCGCACCCCAGCGAACCATGCGCCAGGTGATACGTAGACTCACCTCCTGAGCTTCCATTTTCCCCTCAGTCCGCCCCACTCTCAAGCAGTGCTGCCGCCGCTCTATCCACCAGCCAGGTGACGTGGCCGCTCGCCTCGCGCAACAACTGGCTTGGGTACTCTAGAGGGTCGTATTCGCCCTCCAGCACCTGCTTCAGCGCCGGGGCCTTGCTCCCACCGGCCACCATAAACAACACGTTCTCGGCGGCGTTCAGCACGGGGTACGTGAGCGTGATGCGCCAGGTGTCCAGCTTCTCGACATAGTTGGCGGCGACTAGCTTGCCGTACTCGTGCAGCGCGGCGCTATGAGGGAAGAGCGAAGCGGTATGCCCGTCGGCGCCCATACCGAGAAATACCAGGTCGAACCGGGGCATCTCTCGGCTTGCCAGGGAGAAAGTGCGCCGTATCTCAGCCTCGTACTGTTCGGCGGCTTCCTGTGGCTCGACGCCCTCTGTGGGCATGGGAAAGACCCTGCCCTCGTCTAGGCCCAACGGCTCGAACAGGTAGTCGCTTGCAAGCTTGTAGTTGCTGTCCTTGTCCGTGCGGGGCACCCAACGCTCGTCTCCGAAGAAGAACTCCACCCGCTCCCATGCTACACGCTCCCGGTACTCTTCCGAGGTGAGTAGCTGGTACAGCAACTTAGGTGTAGAGCCACCCGACAAGGCCACCCTGAACGTGCGACCCTGTGCCGCTGCCTCCCCGGCCAGTTGGGTGAAGATACCGGCCGCATGCGTGGCTACACCGTTGGCATCGTCCTCTATCCTCACCTTGACGTGCGGACGGCTCACGGCATGTTCCCTCTTGACGTGTTACCACCGGACGTGCCGGGATTGCCTGGCGGGCGATTGCGAGGTGGTTGGGTCTGCGCCGTGCTGATAGCTTCGCCGCTGATAAGCCTGCGGGGGCCTTCCGTGTCGCGCCCCGAGGACATCCCCTTGATGAACGCGGCGACCATGTTCATCGTCTCTTCGTATACCTTGTCGCGGCTGTAGACCTCTAGCTCTATGTCGAGCAGGTCGGCGCGGTTGAGCACGTCCAGGTGGATGTTGCGGTGCGTGGGTGCCATGCCTTCCACCTGCACCTCGCTCCAGGCGTCTCCGGGGTCGCCCGGCTCGTCGCACAGGGCCACTTCAAACGAAGCCTGTACCTCACCCTGCTGCCCCGCGGCTCCTTGCGTGGGTACCAACAACCTGACCTTGCACAGGCTGCCGGGAACATCCGCCTGGCGCATGGTAGGTCTCAAATATATCTCTACGGGCCGCTTGCCCGACCTGAGCGACAGGTGCACGATGGGCGGTAGCTGATCGTCGGCGTGCACCAGGCGGTAGGCGTTATCGGTGGGCTGCCAGCCGAGGCGGCTCGCCAGCCAACCCGCCATCATGAGCGCCTGACCCCTGTTGACCGTCCGCCCCTTGCCCGACATGGAGTATTCGATGGTCACCCTGCCTATGCGCTCGAGGTAGGGTCGCAGGGCCGCCCCGTCGAAGAAGCTGGCTATTATCTCGCGCCATGTGGTGAGCCTGCCCCAGTTCATATCGGTGCTCGCCAGGCGGGGCCAGTTGCCCTTCAGCACCGAGCTGATGCGGCTCAATGTGCCTTCGGGGTTCTCGAACGTGGCCGAGTCGACAATAAGACGGTTCAGCGAGTCGGCAAGCTGGCGGAAAACGTAATCGTCGAACGGCGCGCCATGCGGCCACCAGAGGAACACCGGCAAATCGGAGAGGAGCAGTGGGAGCACGGCAGCGGGTAGCTGGCGCAACGAATTGCTCCCCGAGGTCACCGTCACCTGCTCGCAACACACCTGCCGCCCGCCCGCCGGGGGTATCTGGCAGAACATCGAGACAAGGGCCTGCACCGGCATGTCGGGGTCGTCGTGGTCCTGCACCATGCTGATGACACGGCAGGGGTGCCGCCCGGTGATTAGCTCGGTCTCCCGCATGTATTCCTGGGCGGCGTCATACGACGGGGCGTGCACGATCAGGTTCAACACCTGGGCCATCGTGACCGCGCCCGACCCGCCCCTGTTCTGAGCCGTGGAAGCTACCTCGCGCCACAACTCGTTGAGCCGCGTCTCGATGTTCTCCAGCGCAACGGGCCGCGCAGGCCCCGTATTTATGCTCTCCAGGCTATCACTTTGCGCCGGTGCATGTGTGTCCGCCATAGCTGCCCCCTTCGGGTAATTACGAATTACTAATTACTAATTACTAATTACCGCTTACGAGCGAGTTACGTGATAAGCGAGCTTAGAACAATTAGTAATTCGTAATTACAATAGCCTTCGCCAGGTCCTGCCGTCGCGCTCCACCAGCATGTCGGCGCTGGCGGGACCCCAACTGCCGGCCCGGTAGTTGGGGAAGGTTGGCGCGGGTATGTGCGACCAGCCGTCGAGTATCGAGGTGGCTATCTGCCACATTAGCTCCACCTCGTCGCGCCGCGTGAACAGCGTCGAGTCGCCCATCATGCAGTCCATGATGAGGCGCTCGTAGGCATCCGTCACCTCTACCCCGAACGACGCGCCGTACCGGAAGGTCATATCCACCGAGCGCAACCGGATATTCGGACCAGGCACCTTCGACTCGAAAGTAATAGATATGCCCTCGTCCGGCTGGATGTGTAGCACCAGGGCGTTAGGCTGCATCTCGTCCGCCGCCGTGTGCTGGAACAGCGAGAGGGGCGCGGGCTTGAACTGTATGGCTATCTCGGTGTCGCGCTTGGGCAGGCGCTTGCCATGCCGCAGGTAGAAGGGCACGCCCGACCAGCGCCAGTTGTCCACGAAGAAGCGCGCGGCCACGTAAGTCTCGGTCTCGGAGGTGGGCGGCACGCCATGTTCGTGCCTGTAGCCTGGCACCGGCTTGCCGTAGATAGCGCCCGGCCCGTACTGGCCCCGTACGGTGTTGTGCGCCACTTCCTGTATCGTGAACGGCTTGATGGCGCGCAACACCTTGGCCTTTTCGTCGCGCACTGACTGCGTCTCGAACGCCGCCGGGGGTTCCATAGCCACCAATGTGAGCAGTTGCATCATGTGGTTCTGGAGCATGTCGCGCAGAGCGCCGGAAGTGTCGTAATATGAAGCGCGGTCCTCGACGCCCAGGCTCTCGGCCACCGTAATTTGCACGTTGTCGATGTAGCGGCGGCTCCAGATAGGCTCCCAGATGCCGTTCGCGAAGCGGAAGACGAGGATGTTCTGCACCGTCTCCTTGCCCAGGTAGTGGTCGATGCGGTAAATCTGCTCTTCGGTAAATATCTCACCGATGTCGCGGTTTAGCTGCTGGGCGCTAGCCAGGTCGCGCCCGAACGGCTTCTCAACGATGATGCGCTTCCACGAGGTGTCGGTGCCGGGGAGGGGGGCGAGTTGGCCCGTGCTGAGATAGCCGGTGTTGAGTTGTACCGTGTTGGCGGCGGCCCCGTTGCCACTGCTGCCGTTGCCTGAGCCGTCGGGTGGGGCAGTCGCGGTGACCGCCGCCATAGTGTTCGCCAGTCCGGCCGCTCCCAGGTTGTTCACGATGGGTGTGTAGTACTCGGGCGGCGTGGACAGGTAGTAAATGCGGTTACCCAGCGTGCCCCGCTCCGCGTCCACTTCCGAGAGCCGGGCAGCCAGCGTCCTGAAGCCTTCGGGGTCGTCGAAGTTGGACTGCACGTAGTACAGGCCCTTGACGAAGGTGTCCCAGAGGGCGGGCCGCTGAGACGGCTTGTTGCGCGAGTATTTCTCTATCGACTCCCTGGCCTGCTCGCGGAACACGTCGTCGCTGAGCTCGCGCCTGGCGAAGCCCACGATAGCTGAGTTCGCGGGCAGCCTGCGCTCCACCGCCAGGTTGTAGAGGGCCGGCAGCAGCTTGCGGTGGGCCAGGTCGCCCGTCACCCCGAAGATGACGATCACGCACGGGTCCGCCGAACGCTGGAACCGCAGCCCCTCGCGCAACGGGTTGTCAATAATGTTCGTATTGAGCAGTGTTACCATAGTCGCTTCGCTTTCTGTTCCTGAAACGTGTTTCTGAAACGAGAAACGTGAAACGTGATGCGGCTTGTGCTATTTGGTCCTTGTAAGCCGCGATGGTGCTTACTGTACCATCACGTTTCACGTTTCTCGTTTCAGAAACGCAGAGGTGCGTCACCGTACCGGCACCTGTCGGAGGAGGCATGTACGTGTGACGCACTCTCGACGGGCTACTTACACGATGCGTGCCATCCGTTTAGCTTTCGGTCTCTTACTTCTCCGGCTCAGCGATCCGCGTTCCGTAGATATCCTGGGCGGTGCCCTGGATATCCTTCACCACCGAGCCGACGTCATGCGACTTCTTCTCGGCTGCTGCTTCGGCTTCGTGCGTCCGGTCCATCACCTTGTTGGCGGCGTCTTCGCTGGTGACGCTCACCGTTGTGGCGGGCGTAGCGGGCGTTGAAGGCGCTACCGACTTCATCGTTTCGGCGGCTATCTGCGACTCGATGGCCTCCGCCACGCGGACGGCATGACCGCCAAACTGGTTTCGTAGGGCGGCCGTGACCTGGGAGGCGAACGACTCCTCCTGGCGTGAAGAGAAGCGAGCCATCAGAGAAAGGGTGATAATGGGTGCGGGTGTGGATGAGGCAATGGCTTCAAGCACCGTCCAGCGGCCCTCGCCTGAGTCTTCCACGTAGCCCCTGATGCGCTCCAGGTTGTCGCCTTCTTCCTCAAAAGCCTTCTGCGCAAGCTCCAGCAGCCACGAGCGTACCACGCTGCCGTTGTTCCATACCTGGGCAAGGCGCGAGTTATCGACGGTGAAGTCGCTGTTCTTGATGATCTCGAAGCCCTCGGCGTAGGCCTGCATCATGCCATATTCGATGCCGTTGTGCACCATCTTGGTGAAATGGCCCGCGCCGTGGCTGCCGAAGTAGTCGTAGCCGTCCTCGTTGGGGGCCAGCGTGCTGAAGAGGGGGCGGAGGTGCTCGAATATCTCGCGCTTGCCGCCCATCATCATGCAGTAGCCGTTCTCCAGGCCCCAGATGCCGCCGGAGGTGCCCACGTCGAAGAAGTTAAGGTCGTGCTCGGCCAGTATCTTGGAGCGGGCAATCGTGTCGCGGAAGTTGGAGTTGCCGCCGTCGATGATAATGTCGCCCGGCTCAAGCAGCGGAATAAGCTGCATGATCTGCTGCATGGTGGGGTCGCCCGCCGGTACCATGATCCAGACCGCCTTTGGCTTGTCCTGCAAGGCGTCTACCAATTCCTGTAGGGAGAAAGTAGCCACAGCGCCATGCTCGGCCACCTCACGCGTCTTGTCGGGCGAGCGGTTGTAAGCCACGACGCGGTGTCCCCCCCGCAACAGCCTCTCCACCATGTTCGCGCCCATGCGCCCCAGTCCTATGAAGCCAATTTCCATATCGCCTCCTCAAGCTTTTATTCGCGCACTAAACTCGGTGGGTACTCAGGTTCATCCTCATCGTATGCATCCTGAAGCCGCTTCTCGCCCAGTCTCAGCCACGCTTGACGTTCATCATCTTCGTCCGGTTGCTCTCTTGGAAGAACCGTGACCAGTAGCTCAGTGTCAGGTTCCAGTTCAAACGGTTCATCAAGGACGATCTGCTGGCCGTCAAAATGAGCGCGTAGAGTCTTTGCATCCATGCCCAACCTATAACCTCTTGACTGGTACCGCTGTTACCCAAGCACATCATCAACTTTCACTCTGGCTTCCGCAAAGCCCGGTATAGCCACAGACTGCCCACGCCGCAGCCGCCGCACCGTCTTATAAGCTCCACCTTCCAGCTGAGAATGTACCTCTATCCTCCCCTGCTGAATGTTGACTATCCACACCTCCGGTATACCGGCCTGTGCGTAGAGGGGCAACTTTAGTTGGCGATCCTTAATCAGCGTGGAGTCGGACACTTCTACCGCGAGTAGCACGTCCGACGGGCCTAGGTGCTGTCGATCCTTCGTATAATCCCGAAACCTGAGCAATGTTATGTCGGGCTGCACCTGCGAATACTGGTCCAATTGCACCGGATTTTGCACCTGCACCCTTGCCTTGCCCGGCAGTAGGTCGCTTAAGAGCCAGCTAAGGTTGTTCACGCACTGGGCGTGCCGCAGGCCGATGGGAGCCATATCTACGATCTCTCCCGCAATAAGTTCGACACGGTCATCCTCCGACAAGATGCCCGACTCCACCATCTTGTTGTACTCGTCAACGCTGAAGCGGTGTCGATCAGTCTGGACTTGAACTGCCATACATGCCCCTCGTTTCCCGATCTCGATACCTGAATACACCTAAATCCCTAACGGCGCGATTACCTCTCTCACTGCCTCTCTGATCGCCTCAACACCTGCCGCGTGGTCGCCCTTGATGTGCAAGCGAAGTACGCGGCGGCCATGCTTCTCCAGCGATTGCATGTCGCCCATCGCCTGCGCCCGGATGAGAGTACCGAAGCTGTACTGCTGTCCGGGTACGTTCAGGTCGCGTTGCGGCTCGGCGGTTACCTGGATGTAGATGCCCCGGTTCGGGCCGCCCTTGTGCAACTGTCCAGTAGAGTGCAGGAAGCGCGGGCCGTAGCCGAAGGTGGTAGCCACCCGCAACGTGTCGCGTATCGCCGTGCGGGCATCTTGGAACAACTCTTCGTGCTCGCCGGTGGTCGGCATGTAGGCCAGTATCGCCACGTAATCGACGCCTTCCTGGGCGGTGCTCAACAGGGCGCGAATGCCCGTCTCTATCGTGCCCTCGAAGCCTGCGCGGGCCAGCGTCTCCTGGTCGGCGTACAGGTCGAACGCATCTCCCGCGACAAGGGCGTCTATCTCGGGCAGCTTGCCTTGCTGCTGGTGGTGGTCGAGCAGGCGCTGGGTGTTGTCCTTGCTCTCCTGCACGTTAGGCTCATCGAACGGGTCAATGCCCAGCATCTGCCCCGCGACCGCTGTAGCGAACTCCCACCGGAAGAACTCGGCCCCCAGGTCCAGCTTGCTCTTGAGGTTGAGGCGCACGATGGGGTGCCCGGCGTCCTCCAGCTTCTGCACGTCGTGGTCCTGGCGGGCGTCGGTCGCGCCGTCTATCTTCAGGTAGACGAAGAGCCTGTCGTTCCCGTAAGCCGACGGGCGGCCCACCGGCTCCCCCGCGATTGGCACGATGCCCTTGCCTTCCTTGCCTGTGCTCTCGGCTATCAACTGCTCGGCCCACAGGCCAAAGCTGTCGAGGTCGGGCGAGGTTACTATGGTGAGCTTGTCGCGGCCATTCTGCCAGGCGGTGCCCCAGACGGTGCCGAGCCACAGGCCGGGGTTGTCCTCCGCGTTGACGCAGGGCGCGCACGCCTCCACCATCGTCTCGGCGCGGCTAAGGAGCGCGTCAATGTCGAGCCCCATGAGAGCCGCGGGCACCAGGCCGAAGTAGGAAAGGGCCGAGTAGCGACCGCCTATATCGGGCATGTTGAGGAAGGTGCGGCGGAAGCCCTCTTCGCGCGCCAGCGTCTCCAGCGACGAGCCGGGGTCGGTGATGGCGACGAAGTTCTCGCCCGCCGCGTCCCGCTTGCCCGCCGTGGCCCTGGTGCGGAAGTAGCGGTAGAAGCTCATCGTCTCGGTAGTGCCGCCCGATTTGGTAGCCACGATGAAGAGGGTGGTCGCCGGGTCGATGCGCCGCTCGATGGCCTCTATCGTGCCTGGGTCGGTCGAGTCGAGCATGAAGAAGCGCGGGTAGCCCTCGGCCTGCCCGAACACGCGATTGATGACCTCCGGCGCGAGCGAGGAGCCGCCCATGCCGAGCAGCACCACACTCTGGTAGCCCGCGTCTTTGATCTCCTGGGCGAACTGCTTTATGTCGGCGGCGCGGTCCTGCATCAGGTGCACCACGCCGAGCCAGCCGAGACGGTTCTTTATCTTCTTCTGGGCCTCGGCGTCGTCCTTCTTCCAGAACTTAGCGTCTTTCTCCCAGATCTTGCTTACGTGCTGGTTCTTCGAGGCAAGCCGCAGGCCGTCATCGACCTGCGGCTGTAGCCCCCCCAGGCTGGCACCGTACCTTTCCGAAAGCCCCGATAGGAGCGAGTCCACCTTGGCGCTGATGCACTCGTCCAGGCTTACGAAGCTCTTGCTGAACGAATCAACGCCCTCCACGGTCAGTTCTTCCGTTATCCTCTGGAGCGAGATGCCGAACTCCTCCAACTGCTGTAGCTGCCTGTTGGCGAGGTCCAGGTCCCTGTCTATGGTGCGGGCAACGACGCCGTGGTCCTTGAAGGCGCGCACGGTGGCTTCCGGCATGGTGTTTACCGTGTCGGGGCCGATTAGCTCTTCCACGTAGATAACGTCGCGATAGTTGGGGTTCTTGGTGGAAGTGGACGCCCACAGGGGACGCTGCACGCGGGCGCCGTTCTTCTTCAGGTTCTCCCAGCGGTCGCCGCTGAACACCTCCAGGAACGCCTGGTAGGCCAGCTTGCTGTTGTTGATGGCCGTGGTGCCCAGCAGGCCCCTGATTTGCTCCTGCTTGTCCACGTCGGTGGTCTGCTTGAGCAGGTCTTCCAGCGCCTTGTCGGCCTTGGTGTCCACGCGGCTCACGAAGAAGGAAGCGACCGAGGCGATCCTATCCACCGGCTTGCCTTCCTGTACGCGCCGCTCCAACGCCGAGAGGTATGCCTCCATCACCTGCCGGTGCACGTCCACCGAGAAGATGAGCGTCACGTTGACGTTGATGCCCCTGTAGAGGGTCTCTTCTATCGCGGGTATGCCTTCGGGGGTAGCCGGTATCTTGATGAAGATGTTCGGCTTCTCAATGGCGTCCCAGAACTCCTGGGCCTCGTTGATGGTGCCCTGGGTGTCGTGGGCCAGGCCGGGGGCCACCTCGATGGAGATGTAGCCGTCGACGGCGTCCGTCCGGTCGTACACCGGGCGCAGGATGTCGGCGGCGTTGCTGATGTCCTCGATGATGAGGATCTTGTAGATGTCAGCGGCGCTCTTGCCCTGCCTGACGAGGTCGTCTATGGCGGTGTCGTAGTCGGTGGAGCCGGATATCGCCTTCTCGAAGATGGTCGGGTTGGCCGTCACGCCTACGATACCGTCCTCATCGATCATGCGCCGCAACTCACCGGAGGTTAGCAACCCCCTGCGTATGTTGTCCAGCCACGGACTCTGGCCTTCGTCTAACAGTTGTTGCATCGGGTTCTTATCCATGTGATTCTCCCTTCGGGAGTTATGAGTTATGAGTTATGAGTTTTGAGTTAGAAAAACAACTCATAACTCATAACTCATAACTCATAACTCATAACTCATAACTCATAACTCATAACTCAATCTCACGTTTGCTTCTCTGCTGGCGTCTCTTGCGACGTTTCGGTGGGGCCTTGCTTCTCAAGGTCGCGCTCGTGTGGGGTGGTGCCGCCTTCGTTGAGGTCGGGCGTGACTTCGTGCTCGCTCTGGGCGGGCGGGACAGGGCCACGGCGGCCCATGAGGGCCAGGGCGTGCTGCACCACGTTGTCGGCGCTGAAGCCATATTTCTCGAAGATGATCTCTGCCGGGGCCGACGCGCCGAACGTCTCAACCGCAATCACGCTGCCCTCGTCGCCAACCCACTTCTGCCAGCCCATCGGGGAAGCGGCCTCTATGGCAACGCGCCTCTTGATGTGCGGTGGCAGCACCTGGTCGCGGTACGACTGGTCCTGCTCCTCGAAAAGCTCCCAGCACGGCATAGACACCACGCGGGCCTTGATACCCTGCTCCTGGAGCGCGGTCCGGGCCTGGAGCGCCCACTGCACCTCCGCGCCCGTGCCTATCAGTATCACGTCCGGCTCGCCACCCTCCGCGTCTGCCAGTATATACGCGCCGCGCAACACCCCCTCCGCCGAGCCTACTTCGTTGCGGTCGAAGATGGGCAGCTTCTGGCGGCTGAGTATGATGCAGCTGGGACCGTCGCGGCGGGTGAGGGCCGCGCGCCAGGCGTAGGCCGTCTCGTTGGCGTCTGCGGGCCGTAGCGCCCACAGGTTAGGCACCGAGCGCATGCCCGAAAGCATCTCCACCGGCTGGTGGGTGGGGCCGTCTTCGCCCAGGCCGATGCTGTCGTGGGTGTAGACCATCAGGGTCGGGGTCTTCATCAGCGCGGCGAGTCGCAAAGGCGGCCGCATGTAGTCGTAGAAGATAAGGAAGGTCGAGCCGAACGCAATCAAGCCCTTGTGCAGGGTGATGCCGTTGAGCACCGAACCCATGCCGTGCTCTCGAATGCCGTAGTGGACGTTGCGGGCCTGGAAGTTGTCGCCCTTCAGGTCGCCCCCACCCTTGATGTAGGCATCGGTGGAGGGATACAGGTCGGCGGCCCCGCTCACTAGGTTGAGTATGCGGGGAGCAATCGCGTTGATGACCGCGCCGGAAGCCGTGCGGGTCGCCATAGGGCCTTTCTCCGGCGCGAAGCTGGGGATCGCCTCTTCCCAGCCGTCGGGCAGGCCACCTGACACGAACAGCTTGAACTCGGCTGCGGCTTCGGGGTGCTCCTGCTCGTATCGCGAGAACAACTCGTCCCACTCCTGCTGCGCCTGCTCGCCTCGCGGCCCCGCCATGCGCATGTGCTGCAACGCTTCGTCCGGCACGTAGAAAGGCTCGTCCCACTGCCACCCCAGGTTCTTCTTGGTGAGGGCTATTTCGTCCTTGCCTAGCGGGCTGCCGTGCGCATCCGAGCTGTCGGCTTTGTTGGGCGAGCCGTAGCCGATGATAGTCTTGACCACGATGAGGGATGGCCGCTCGGTCTCAGCCTTGGCCGCCTCTACTGCGTTGCGCAGCTTGTCGAGGTCGTTGATGTCGTCCACTCGCTGGACGTGCCACTGGTACGACTCGAACCGCTTGCCCACGTCCTCGTTGAAGGCCAGGTCGGTGTGCCCGTCAATGGTAATCGTGTTGTCGTCGTAGAAATAGATCAGCTTGCCCAGTTTGAGGAAGCCGGCTATTGATGCGGCTTCGGAGGCCACGCCTTCCATCAGGTCGCCGTCGGAGCAGAGGGCGTAGGTGTAGTGGTCCACGATGTCGAAGCCGGGCTTGTTGAAGCGCTCGGCCAGCCACCTTTCGGCCAGCGCCATGCCTACGCCGTTGCCGAAGCCCTGGCCCAGCGGCCCGGTGGTCGTTTCCACGCCGGGGGTGTGGCTGTACTCCGGGTGGCCCGCCGTCTTCGAACCCCACTGGCGGAAGTTCCGCAACTCCTCCAAGCTCAGGTCGTACCCGGTGAGATAGAGGGCCGAGTAGAGGAGCATCGAAGCGTGCCCCGCCGAGAGGATGAAGCGGTCGCGGTTGAACCACTGGGGGTCGCGGGGGTTATGCCGCATCACCTCGTTGTAGAGCAAATATGCCAGCGGCGCGTCGGCCATTGGCGTGCCGGGGTGGCCGGAGTTGGCCTTCTGCACGCCGTCCATCGACAGGGTGCGGATCGTGTTGATGCAGAGGGTGTCTATATCCATACCGTAAAATTCGGTCTTACCCTCTTGAGTAGCTACGTTTGTCACAGCTATATTCTCCTGGGTCCAAGGTTGCGTATCCGCCAATGTACCCATACTGGTACAGCACCATATGTGCCAACACACCGGGCGCGAAAAAAGGCGGTTGCGCGCCGCCTTATATGTTGCAATGAAGTTGTGCTGTGACGATACTCTGTACTCCCTCCAATAACACATCCCCTGTTATGGTTCGCGCAAAACGGGCAGCGATGGCATCTCAGACTTGGTTACAGCGCCCGTGTCGGTATCGACATCGTATCTGAGGTTCCAGAGCAACTCGCCCTCCCTATCTGAATCGCGATACGTGACGCCCCATACCGCTGCTGTGTCACTGAGGTGGAATAATATGAGGGGCGAAATGTTCCTGGTGTTCGCCCTGCCCAACGCATCCTCCCAGGTAAGCTCGCCCGCGTCTCGTGGCCCCACTTGCAGGGTAGAGAGGCTCTGGACTAACGCATCTTGTTTGGACCGGGAAATGGCGATGGTCGATGAGCTGTGGTCCGCCGGCCAGCTGATTAGCATCACAGAGGTAGGCTCAGTGTCGGGGATGCGTAGTGTCAGGTCGTCGCCCGAACTACCTATGTACCGGAAGTCTACATATAGGGCCTGTGAGTAGTCCCAGTCCTCAGGTCTTGAAGCCACGGTAGTTGCCGACACATCATCCAGCACCGCCTCCCGGTCCACCTTCCCAATATATTCCCGCGCGGCACCAAACAGCTTGGACCACTCGACAGGCGGTCCAGAGGGATTGGCCCGACAATTCTCAGTGAGGCATTTCCTAGTGATGCCACCACGGAACACCCAGGGCAGCGCCGGGGCTATGGCTGATATGAAGCCTATAACCACAAATGCCAGCATGAGGCCCAGCGCGATCCACAGCACCCGGTTCGGGCCGGGGAGAGTCTGATGCCTCCGATTCGGCCTACGCTTTACATGAGGTTGCTTAGGGGGCGGTGGGATTGGCTTCATAGGATCGTACTGTCATTCTGACGGTCGTTCGATTATAGCACTCTGAGGATTGAACGGCAGCAGGGCGCTGGCTGCGTTCTATTGGATTGGATATGAGCATCGCCCGGCAGAGGGCAGTCCCTGTGCTATAATCCCGCCCATGAGGGCTGTTGATTCGGGGCTAGTCTCCAGATGGACTGTATACGTCGTCCTGGGTCTTGCCCTGCTCGCCGCCGTATTCGACATGCCTGGCAGGGCGGCCACCGTTGCCAATCAGTTGCCTGTCACGCGGTTGCTATTTGAGCCGGACGAGCAGTACCGCCTCCACCTGGGCGGCGTACCCTACGACCTGCTGAGGGCCGCCGACGCTGCTTTGCCGCGCCACGCCACGGTCTTGCTGGTCACGCCGGGCCGCGATACCGACACGCTGGAATATATCACCTACCACCGTGCGTTGTACTTCCTCGCGCCCCGGTCCGTGTGGTGGGCCGCGCCTACCCCACCGGATGGCACCTGGAGGTCGCGCTGGTGGCTTACTACTCCCCTTACACCTGACGCACTCCGGGCGCTTGCCGAGGCCAAAGGTGCCTCATATTTGCTTGTCTTTGACGTAAACCAGCCGCTACCTATGGGGGAGCGCATACTCGAAGCCCCCGGCGGGTACCTGTTGCGCGTGGGCAACCTCCCTCCCGCCGCAGCAATATCCACCAACTCACCCGGCTACGCCGGACCGCTCTGGCCGTTGGGGCTTTTGCTGGCGGTGGCCGTGCCCACGTCGCTGGGCGGGTTGGCACTCAAACTCGCGGGGCGGTTGGGCTATAGAGCTTCGGGCGTCGGCGCACTGGCGGTCGCCTGGGTGCTGGGTGCGGGGCTGCTCACCCTGCTCATGCTCTACCTGAGCGCCGCCGGACTCAACCTGGGCTGGCAGATGGCAGCCGGAGTGTTGGTCGCAACGTTGGCTATCTTGCCGGTGGTTGGCACCGCGTTGCGTCATGGGAGACCTGGCAGCGGCGACGCTCGCGTAGAGTGGCGTGGGGTCCTCCCACCAGGACGGCGCGCTCTGCCTCATCTCCGCGTGGCCGTCCAGTACCTGCTGCTTGCCTTGATGGCCGTGCAACTCGTGCTGGTCGGTGTTGCCGCGATGGGGAAGCCGCTGGACGTATGGGATAGCTGGGTGAACTGGGGTGTGAAGTCACGCGCCATCTTCCTGGAGGGGCACATCTCCCCCGCCGTCTATGCAGACGCCTCGCGGACCGTCACGCACCTCGACTACCCGTTGCTGGTGCCGCTGCTGCAAAGCTGGCTCTATGGGTGGGTGGGCGCACCCGACGACCGTTTCGCGGGTGTGGCCTCGGTGCTGTTCTACGCAGCCCTGCTGTCTATTTGTTACGCGGCAGTGCGCGGGCGTGGCGGCGGGCATACTCTCGCGCTGGCCGCTGCCGCCACTGTTGGCACCGTCTCACAAATGGCCGGGCTGGCAAGCATCGTCTTCGCGGAGATGCCGCTGGCGGTATTCGCCACGGTAACGGGAGTCTACCTGCTCAAGTGGTTGGAGGGCGGGCCGCCCGGCGCTCTCCTGCTGGCGGGCATGGGCGCGGGCTTATCATGCTGGACCAAGCGCGACGGCCTGTTGTTCCTGGCTGCAATAGTTGTGGCGACCGTGATGGTGGGGTGGCGCTACCGGCGTGCCTGGCAGGGTGCTGGTGCGCTCGTCGTCGGAACGCTACTGGTGTCTGGCCCCTGGTATGCCTTCGCCGCTATTAACAGCACCCCGGCCCCTGATTTCCATCCCCCTGGCCTGGATGTGTTGGCCGCCAATCTGCAACGCTGGCCCACTATCGTGGAGCTAGAGTGGGCCAGCCTCACGAGCCACAACTGGAGCTACATTTGGGTGCTTGGCGGTCTTAGCGCCCCGTTGCTCCTGGTGGTGGGCCGTGTTTCTCGTAAGCCCCGGTGGTCAGCAATGGTCCCGCTGGCGGCAGCCATACACATTGTGCTGTCGGGTGCCGTCTACTTCTTCTCCGACTTAGTGCCGTACGAGCAGCACATACTTAGCTCCATAGACCGGCTGCTGGCCCCTGTCGTGCCGCTGGTCATCTTATGGATAGCTTTTCAAGCTGTGCGGCCCACGGATCTGGGCAGACTTAAAACGCACTTAAGTAACTCTGTTGAGGAGCCAGGAAGCGGTCTATAGCCCAGACGCCGGCGAACATCCAGGGGTCGCGGAAGGCTGACAGGCCTCGCGCGGTGTCGTGGAGGGGCGCGCACAGGTCACCCATTTATCTACGATGTAGCCCACAGACATAGGCTCTGTGGGCTACCACTTGTTACTGCCCGTTGCCCGTCAGTCCAGGATGTTGTAGACGAAGCCCAGCACGCCCGGCCCCGTATGCGTGGAAATCACCGGGCCTAGCTCCCCGAAGAACTCCTCTTTGACGTTCAGCCGCTCCCGCACCATACCAGCCAGGGTGCGCGCGTCCTGTTCTCCCTGGAAGTGGCCGACCGCGACCTGGCATGTCTTGCCTTTGGTGGCTTCAGCACCCAGTTCAACAAGCCGCTCCATCGCTTTGCGGCGGGTGCGCACGCGCTCCAACGGTTCTACCCGCCCGTTCTCGACGTGCAGGATCGGCTTGACGTTCAGCAGGCCGCCGAGGAAAGCCTGGGCACCCCCAATGCGCCCGCCCTTGGCAAGGTACTCCAGCGTGTCCAGCAGAAACAGGATTTTGACCTTGCTCTTGCTGTCCTCGATCAGCTTGACTACCTCTTCGTGGCTCTTGCCCTGCTCGGCGGCGCGTGCCCCGTTGATGCACAGCATCGCCTCGCCCATCCAGACGGTGTTGCTGTCTATGACCGTGATCTTCTTGCCGCTGTCCTTTGATAGGCGGTCGGCGGCCTGCACCGCGTTGCTGTAGGTGCCGGAGGGTAGACGCGGAGAGAGGTGGACGGAGACAATGCTGTCTACCTCGGGGTCGTCGAGCAACTTCTGGTAGACCGACTCGAAGTCGCCCACTGAAGGTTGGGACGTGGTGGGCAGCTTGGAGGCTTTGACCAAGCGCTCGTAGAACTGTTGCTGCGTCAGGTCTACGCCGTCGCGGAATGACTCGGTGCCGAATACCACCTGCAATGGTACTATACTGACGTTGTACTGCTTGACCATGTCCTGGGTCATGCCTGCCGTGCTGTCAGTAACAAAAGCTATCCTGCCCATACTACCCCCTTGTAGAGTTATGAGGTCTCAGTGTTGCGTGTTCAGTTAGGAAAGGGATGCCTGATTGGTGATTATTATACCCGCTTGTGCAAGGGGGTGCCGGAAGACGGGGTGGTAAGTAGGGCTTGGTCAACTTCACTTGGAAAAGCCCTTGAGGGTCAGGTAGTGCTCGGTATGCAACAGCACGCGCAGCCAGCCGACGCCAGGTGATTGAACGAGTGGTGGGCATAGTCGCCAATGGTGCAGGCCGACGCCCGTCGATTGAAATCGCGGGCTACACAGTACAAAGTCTGCCCTTCGGCAGACTGGTGCATCTTCGAGGCCCTAAAGAGACCTAACAAGATGTATTAGTCCCCGAAGGGGGACTTTGCAAAGCGTGGCCCGCGATTTCAATCGACGGGCGTCGGCTGGCGACAATGACCGCATACTGGGGATTGGCTTGAGGGCTGAGTGACAGCATGTTTAGCGCAACAATAACGCCAACACCAGCGCCAACACTCCCAGCAACGCCAGCACTACCCCGATGGTGCCCAGCTTAGAGGCCCATGCTACCTGCCTGCCGTGCTGCTTGTGGGCCTGTACACCCCTGGCGAGGCGTTCGCTGCTGCCTGCCGCCGGGGGTGCGATCTTGATTACGTGCCGGTACCACCAGGCGCGGGAGCAGTAGCTGTACTCGCCTAGCTCGCTGGCGCGTATCGTGGGCTGGGGGTCGCCTGCTGAGGCTCGTGGCAATGGGGTTAACCTCTGTCGCCTGCGGCTGGGCGCTCCTCGGATTCAGAGTCGCCGTCCAGGGGCAGGGACATAGTGGCATTCTCCACACCCGCGCGGGCCAGGGCCTCGGTTAGCTGGCGCTGTTGCAAGGCAAAGGTGACGTCGCCGCGAGTGCGCTCCAATACTCCTCTAACCATGTCGGTGGTGCGGCGCAGGCCGTTAGTGATAGCGTCGGGGAAGTCCACGGTCACGAGCAGCGAGTAAATATCCTCCATCGTGTTGAGCACCCGCTCGCAACGCTCGGCCTCTCCGTGCCTGATGCGGTCGAGCACGAACCGGCGCATCTCGCCCGCGGCCTCCCCCAGCCCATTCAGGTAAGCGGCGGGTTCCACGCCCAACTGCTCAGGCGTCGGGATATCCTCACCCACGATAACCGCGTAGACGATGTTGGCCTCGGCGTATTCCTTCTGCGCGTCCTGCACGTACCCGGTCCAATATATGTCGGGGTGCTCGCGCATCAGGTCGTCCCGCGTGCTCGCGACCAACCCGCCCGCCTCCCCCATGAGGTTGCGCGCGTTATCCAGCTCTCCCCTGTGCGAAGCCCGGATCGAGTGGGCGCAGTTGCGTATAGTAGCCCTGCTACCCGCAAGCGCCCGCTCCCGCGCCTGGTACTTAGTCTCCAACGCCCTGATAACCTGCTCGCCCACCGCCTGAATCCGATTGTCCATGAAGTCCCCTTCGGGGAATTCTTAATTCTTAATGTTTAATTCTTAACTGAATTCGCCCGCCTCTAAGCCATCAATTAGACAGTTTATAGTCTTGTTCCTAATTAAGAATTAAGAATTAAAAATTAAGAATTCAATTGTTCGACATTCCTCCCGGCCCCATGTTTGGTCCTGGGCCGGGGCCTTTGACGGCGGTTTCCCAGCCGATTTGTACCACTCGTTCGCCTGCTTCGGTTTGCATGAAGGTCTGGTGCAGGCCGGAACAGCGGCCCACCGACTCTATCATGCACACGTAGCGATAGAGCGCGCCGGGCGACACCGGGTCGGACCGTTCGCTGTAGATGGTGGAGTGGTAGTGCTGCACCACCTCCGCAATGTGCCTCCAGAGGGTGTCGTCGGCCCGCGTGACGCTCAGTCCCAGTTCGCGCAACTCGTCTCGGTTCGCCGTGTACAGGGGCGAGTGGAAGCCCCCATTGAACAGGTCCACGATCCTGTCGATTTGCAGCGAGTCGTCAACGGAAGCGTGCATCTCCAGTGCCTTGCGGGTGAGGTCTCGGTTGAGGCGGTCGCTCTGCTGTATGCTGCCCAGGGCGAGGGGATGGATGTAGCTGTAGATGGAGTCGGGGACCGTACCGCCGATTTCTCCGGTGCCTGGTGCGGGGGTCGGCAGGCCCAGCAGCCGTGCAATCTCGCTCCACATAGCGGGTACGATCTGGCCGTGGTCGTCACGCGGCAGGAGTGGGTGCTTGCGAGGTAGCTCCACGCTACCCAGTTCCGCCAGCGGCCCCATGACAATCTCGTCGGCACCGAGCGCCAGCAACGAGGCGGGGCCGTGCACCTGTGTGCCCACAATCACGCCCAGATGGTCGCAGTAGTCGCGCATAAGGTTGAGCAACCGCCAAGCCGCCTCAGCTATACCCCCACGCGCGTGCAGCAGCAGGTCTATGCGGTCGCGCCTGCCCAGGGCTTGCAGCTTATCGTAGATCTGCGGGAGCGCATCGTCCGCCACCATAGCGTTGTCGTGCAGCACGTACGCAATCACAGCCGAGTTACGCGCCTTCTCAATGGCGGTAAGATGCGTATTCCGCTGTTGCACTGTCTCTAACATGGAGAAGCCTCGGTACCGTATGGATGCGCTTTCGCCGGGATTATAGCACACGCTAGGGGGCCGGACAATTGAGCGTACGTCGCTACGACTTCTTTGATATTGAGATTCGAGTTATGGTATAGTTCGTCCATGAGTAACATAGCTGAGCAGATAATCGCCTGGGCAACAGGCCTTATCGACACCCTGGGCTATATAGGCCTGGTCTTTCTGATTGCCCTCGAAACCCTCATACCACCCATACCCTCCGAATTGATACTGCCACTGGCGGGCTATCGCAGCGCCACTGGCCAGTTCAACTTCTATTTGATGGTTATCGCCGCTACCACAGGCTCGCTACTCGGCTCTAGCATCATTTACGGGGTCGGTAGGTGGGCGGGCGATACGCGCATAGAGGGGTGGATCGACCGCTACGGCAAGTGGATGGTGATAACGCGCGAGGACCTGGCGAAGTCGCGCCGCTGGTTCGAGCGTTACGGCACCCCGGCGGTTATCATAGCCAGGGTCATCCCCGGCATGCGCTCGATCATCTCACTCCCCGCGGGCCTGACGGGTATGCCCTACGGCAAGTTCGCCCTGCTTACCGTGTTGGGCAGCGCCTTTTGGAACTTCTTACTTATCGGCGCGGGTTACCTGCTCGGTGACAACTGGAGCCAGGTTGAGGTGTGGCTCGACCCGATTAGCCCGGTTATCTACGCCCTGATTGTGCTGGCCGTGGTGGGCTTCATCGTAAAACGCTTGCTGGACCGAAGGCGTGCCTCCGGCGTACACCCCGCGCAGAACCAGCCAGACCTTTAGATACTGGCATTACTTCCCAAGGCACAACAGAGAGAGCGCAGGCACACCTTGCTCGCGCTCTTTTGCATGCCCGTACCCTGTTTCCCGCGCCACTCCTGGTCTAGTGCGGTCACGCTGTGGTACCAGCCCGTTTGTCGCGGTTGCCGCGATTGTGGATAAGGAGCCAGGCCACCAGCGCCAGGAGGATGAGCAGGATGGGCAAGTCGAAGGGGCGGATGGCCTCTCGCACTTCCCTCGGCTCCCAGATTGTCCCTGCCCAGGCCAACCCCGCCGCCCAGAGGAACGAACCCAAATAGGTATAGACGGCAAACTTCCGCAGGTCCATGCCCGAAACGCCCGCGGGGAGCGATATGAAGTTGCGGACTATGGGGACTAGTCGGGCGATGAAAACGGTCGCGGGACCGAACTTTGCGAACCAACTGTCAACTATGCGCAGTTGGCTCCGGGTTACCAGCGCCCCCCTACCATGCCTCTCCAGCAGTGGCCTGATAAGCCTGGCTCCTATCCAGTAGGCGAGGAGCGAGCCAAGTGTAGAGCCTATAGCGCCGCAATTGCCCGCCAGGAAAATGCCCCACC
The DNA here is from genome assembly GCA_030914045.1 of Chloroflexota bacterium. Classification (GTDB taxonomy): domain Bacteria; phylum Chloroflexota; class Chloroflexia; order QHBQ01; family JADMIH01; genus JADMIH01. The sequence continues at coordinate 23,490 of JALZHG010000039.1, forward strand.
AGTTGTCGGCGGTGCCCGCCAGCCGCCGTCCGGCCAGGGGCATGATTACCCCGCTGGGCAAGGGGATAGCAGCGCTCTCTATAGCCATGAGGAAGACCACGCCCAACCAGCCTAAGCTGTCGTAGAGGTCTTGAACGAAGGGCCAGATATAGGCATCCTCTATTTGTCGGAAGATGTCCAAGCTGCCTCCCTAAACGCCTGCATCAGGGTCAACTTTGCGCCTGTAGGTGGTTGATCCCGCCACCAGGCGCAATGCCTACTCTGCACCGGGCGCTATCTCTGCGCTACCCTTTTGAGGTAGCTTCTAATAGCATTGCAGAACCAGCCAGGCGTCCTCAAAATTATGCTGTGCCAGGTCCTCGCGCTTTATCCAGTAGTAAATAGTGCCTGCATCACCCCACATCATCATGGGATTGTTGTCGTTATCAACTTGCAGCAGTAATTGCCAGTCCTTTGCGGTCTTCCTTAGTTCTACTGCTCTCTCGCTCTGGTAGCTCTCCGCACTGGCTACATCGATGCCCGCCGTGGCCCAAGCGCAAAGCTCTTCCATGTCGTCACCCTGCACCGGCCGCGGATAACCTGAGAGTCTGTGGTCCGGCAACTCGTCGTCTGAGCCTGCTAACCATTCCCAGAGTTTGTTGTAGGAGGCCGTTTCTTCTTCGGTGAGTTCCAGCGGGATGACGTGTATCGAGTCGCTGGTCGGCAGGCTTAGCTGGGAATACATCTCCAGGCGGCACGCCGGGTAGTCTCGACCCCATTCATGCAACGTTTCGGGAAAGGGCGTCCGTTTGAGGCGCGCGAGTTCGCCATCATAGTAAAGAACCCTCGCACCGCCTCTGTCTTCTAGAGTATCGCCCCACGTCTCCATCTGGGCATCGTAGAAGAAGTAGAGCATACCCGTTGCGGGCAGCAGTCGCTCCCGGTCGAAGGGGGCAACTTCCTCCAGATTGAATTGGGCGATGAACGCGAGTGCCTTGGCGTTCCATTCCGGCCACCCCACACCTTCCGGTAGGTCAGGCAGACCTCCCAACTTCGACGTACCAGTTGGCAGCAACGCCTCGTCCTTGATAGGCGCGGTCTTTATACGAATAGAGTTGCGGATTAGAGCCTCTAACTCAGTCGCGACCCTGGGCAATTCGGCCGCTATCTGCTCGCGTAGGGCGCTGATGTCTGGTGCCAAGCTTGTCCTCTTTCTTACTCTCTTGAGGAGTTGGCGTATTATGGGGACTATTGCAATGCAGGCCCCAATCACAAGAAACAGGTCTTTGAACATGTTTCTTGGAACTCCGCGAATACTTCTCTTGGTTACCAGCGGACCCCGCGACTGCCGCCATCGAACAGGCACAACTAGGCTCGCTTACGACAGGGCATGGTCTACAACTTCTCCAGCCGCGCCGCGCTCGCCAGCAATCTCTTCGTGCCTGCCTTCTTGAACATCACCGTCACCTCTTCGTCGTTGCCGCTCGGCTTGACCGCGAGCACCTGCCCCTCGCCGAAGGTGTGGTGGGTCACCCGCTCCCCTACCTTGAAGCCGCGCGCGCCGGGTGGGAGCGTGGGCTGGCCGCTATGGGCGCGGTCGCGGAGGTCGGCGGCGGAGGTGATGTTGAGGCGGGTGTTTTGCTCCTGGCGCTTGTCCTGGCGGCGACTCTCGGTGCGTTGCGAGGTGGGGCGACCGCTTGGGCCGTAGGTGCCCCGGCTGCCGGAGCCGGAGCCGGAGCCAGTGGTCGAGCGGGGTACGCCCGAGCCGTATGTGGGCCTGTCGCGGTCTTTGCCCTTGCCGTAGATACTGGTCTTGCCGCCCAATATGTCCTCTGCCCTGAAGCCGTCGGTGGGCACCGTGGCGCGCTTGTTACCCTGGATGATGGGGTTGAAGGCGGTGCCGGGGTCGCGGCCCGTTACCAGGTCGGCTGGCACGTCCGCGATGAAGCGGGAGGGGCCGTTCATCTGGGTCATGCCGTAGAGGGTGCGGCGGAAGGCGTAGAGCATATACAGCCGCTCCTTAGCCCTGGTGATGCCCACGTAGGCCAGGCGGCGCTCCTCCTCCATCTGGTTCTCGTCCTCCAGCGAGCGGCTGTGCGGCAGTATCCCCTCGTCCATGCCGATGATGAACACGCAGGGGAACTCAAGCCCCTTGGCCGCGTGCAGGGTGATGAGGGTGATCGCGTCCTTCTCCTCCTTGAGCGAGTCCACGTCGGAGAGGAGGGCCACGTCCTCCAGGAAGCGGCCTAGTTGCTCGGGTGTGGGCAGGTCGGCGTAGTTCTCGGCCACCGTGCGCAACTCTAACACGTTCTGCCAGCGTTCCAGCCCCTCGTCGCCCGCGCCGTCCTTCAAGAAGTCCTGGTACCGTGTCTTCTCCAGCACCAGGTCCAGCAGCCCCACCACCGGCAGGTCGGGGCGGGAGGCGATAAGCTCCTCCAGTGTGGTGAGCATCACGGCGAACTTGGAGGTGGGCACGTTGAGCACGGGGGTGCCAGCCTGGAACTGCTCGGCCTTGTCGCGCCTGCTCTGCTTGATGGCGGTGTGCAGCGCCTCGTAGTACGACATGCCCAGCTTGGCCGCGTACGCCTCCAGGTCGGTCATAGTCTTCGCGCCGATGCCCTTGCCGAGCGGGGTGTTCTGGACCATGCGGGCGAAGTCTACCGTGCTGTGGGGGTTGTGCACCACTCGCAGGATCGACATCACGTCCTTGACTTCCTTGCGCGAGTAGAAGCGTACGCCACCCACCAGTTGGTAGGGTATCTGGTAGAGCATGCACGCCTGCTCGATTTCTCGCGATTGGGCGTTGGTGCGATAGGTGACGGCCATGTCCTTGTACGAGTAGCCGCTGCCCACTAGCCTGCGCACCTCCCGCGCCACGTAGCTGGCCTCCTCCGACTCGTCGTACGCCTCGAACAGGGTGATGGGCAGGCCGGTGTCGTTCTCGGTCCACAACACCTTCTCGCTCTTGCGCTGCGTGTTCTGCTTGATGACGCTGTCCGCCACCTTGAGGATGGTCTGCGTGGAGCGGTAGTTCTGGCCCAGTATGATGCTACGGGCGTTGGGGAAGTCGCGCTCGAACTCCAGGATGTTGCGGATGTCAGCGGCGCGGAAGCTGTACACGCTCTGGTCTTCATCGCCCACCACGCAGAGGTTGCCGTGTACCCCCGACAGCATCTTGACCATGATGTACTGCGAGTGGTTGGTGTCCTGGTACTCGTCCACCAGCACGTGCAGGTACCGCTCCTGGTACTTGCGCAAGACTTCCGGTTGCGTGGTGAATAGCTCTATCGTGAGCATAATCAGGTCGTCAAAGTCCATAGCCTGGTTCTTGACGAGCAATTCCTGGTAGCGGCGATAGACGCGGGCGGCAAGCTCATCGAAGTAGGTTTCCGCCAGCTTGGTGGCCTGCTCCGGGCTGGCGAAAGCCGCCTTGGCCGAGCTGATACGCGACAGGATGGCGCGGGGCGAGTACTGCTTGTCGTCCAGGTTGACGTAGCTCATCGCCTCTTTGACGATCTTCAACTGGTCCTCGTCGTCGTAGATGGCGAAGTCGCGGCTGTAGCCCAGCAGGTCCGCATGCTGGCGCAAAATACGCACGCCGAGCGAGTGGAAGGTGCCCACCGTGAGGTCTTTGACGCGGGGGCCGATCAGCTTTTCCAGGCGGCTTTTCATCTCGAAGGCGGCCTTGTTGGTGAAGGTCACGGCGCAGATGCGGTGAGGCCACACCCCCTCGGCCTCGATGAGGTAGGCGATGCGGTGGGTGAGCACGCGCGTCTTGCCGCTGCCCGGTCCCGCGATGATGAGTAGCGCCCCTTGCGTGGTGGTGACCGCCTCCTGCTGCTCCTTGTTCAGTCCGGTGAGGATGCGCTCCATCAAGCCAGGCTCCGGAGTGTGGTTGAACCTCGTGGGAGCGGCGAAGTCTTCCTGGGGAGTTGTTACGGGAGTACTGCCCCCATCCGGTTCAGGCGTGGGGGCTTCGGATAGCCAGGCCGGTTCCTGTGGCACCTCTTGCGCCTCGTCCGGCACCTGTAGCTGCGGTTCGTCCTCGGCATCGGAAGCCGAAAAATCGAAGGTCGCCTGGGTGCCATGCTGTGCCCGCTTGCCATTAGAGGACCGGGTGGCCTTGCTGTCTGCCAACGTGGAAGCTCCTGTCTAGGAATCTGAGGGTGCCCGCGACATCACCTTGAGTGCTTGACGCGGGCTATGCTGCCTAATATCCTGAGGGGTAGTACATATATTCTATCATCCCTGGCGGGGCCTCGGCAAAGCAATCCACACGCTCTACACTCAGCAGAAAGCATCAGTAATAATCACAAAAGCAGCATCAAATATGAGCACCAAAGCCTCACCCTGTCATTTCGAACGAAGTGAGAAATCTCGTCCTTAACCGGGATGTGTCGTCTTACTTATGGGACTCTGTGGCTGAAGGAAAGGTGGTATTTGGGTGCTGGAGGACGAGATTTCTCACTTCGTTCGAAATGACAGGGTGGGGCGTGGTTGGTGTAATTGTGCAGAGTACGACCGCCACCTGATTCCTCACTGCGTTCGGAATGACAAGGAAGGGGCTTATGTGCTGACATCCGGTGCTGTTGCCTCGCGAAAACCTCAACTTTGGCTTGCAATTCAGCCGTAAAATGTGCAACTTTGCTGAATTGTTGCGCGTAGTTATAGTCGGCAAAGCCAAAATCAGGGAGATTTGTAACTTATGAGCACACAAATGCAAACATGCTCGGTATGCGGGGGGCAGGTGCCGGTAGGCTCGCGCTTCTGCCAGAACTGCGGGCATGCTATGACCGAGGAAAGCCCCACAGCCCGTGTGGAGAACATAACCCCGCCGCAAGGCTCGCCCACGGTGAACGTAGGGCAGCAGTACGCCCCCGGCAATACGCAGTACCCACCGCAGGCTCCCACCCAGTCGTGGCAGCCCACCCAGCAGGTGGAAGCGCCCAGGCAGCCGCAGTCCGCCCCGCCACCCCCGCCTCCCACCGAGCCTTTCGCGCCCCCGCCCGCGAACCTGTACGGGCAGCAGCCACCCACCTACCAGCAAACGGCCCTGCAACCCGCCGACCAAGCTTACACACCTCAACCTTACTCTAACGTCCCTCTCAACACGGCTCCTGGGCAGGGTTTCAGCCTGGGGGGCATATCCGCTGGCCTGGGCCGCGAGCCACTGGTGGCGTTCTTACTCGAGTTGATCGGTTACATACCCGCCCTGCCCCTCGGCATCGGCCACATGTACGCCGGGCGAATCGGTCGGGGCGTGGCCCTGATGCTGGGCTGGTGGTTCTACTGGGGCATAGCGGCTCTCTTGCTGATTACCATAGCGGGCGCGCCCATCGCCTGCTTGATGGCGCTCCTGTGGCCGGTAATACCCCTACTCTCCGGCTTCTGGATCAAGCGCGACCTCGATGTGGAGCGTGCCCGGCTGGGAACGGGCACCAGGATCTAACAGAGCGGGTAACGACGCCGGACGCAATCTTGAGAGTAGCCCGGCGATAGCAACCAATCGGATAACACACAATTCTGAAGGAGACACCAATGAACGGCAACGAAACGAACGGCAACGGCTCTCAGTCGAACGAGACTTACAATCAGGGTGGCACGGCTGGCACGGGTGGTACCGCCACCGCCAGCGGCACTCGCACCGAGGAATTCAAGCTCAGCGGCGATGACATAGTCGGCAAGATTCGCGAGATCATCGAAGAGGGCAACGCCCGCCGCATCATCCTGCGCAACGCGGAAGGCCACAACCTCATCGAGATCCCCCTGACGGTCGGACTGGTGGGTGCCGCCCTCCTCCCGGTCTACGCGGCCCTCGGCGCAGCCGTAGCCCTGGCGGTCAACCTCACCATCGTGGTGGAGAAGAGAGCATAAGAGATTTGGGAATTGGGAATTGGGATTTCGGATTTGTTTCGATATCTACTAAATCCGAAATCCGAAATCCCAATTCCCAATTCCCAAATCCCTGTAATAATATGCAGGCTTCGGTCGTTGTAATAGGTGAGACGAAGTGAACATGTTATTTGCGCCACATGGATCTTCGCTCCTTCCTTGCAGCCAACACCCGCTCTGCCCAGCGGGTGTTTGGTTTTAAGTTGTAGTGCTGAGCGGCATGGTGCTGGCCCGCCCACTCGAAAAGGCCTTCTCAATCGCCGGTGGGGTAGTTCGTATAGTAGCCGGTATGCAGGGTCCACGAGTTGATGCTATCAAAACGTAGGCTGTCTCCGCTGTAGAGGGTAAGCCCACCATAATGGTAGGGAATGATCAGACCCCGTTGGAACAGTAGATAGTTGGGCCTCTCACGTATGTAGTACTCCGAGCTATTGGCACACCCCAGGCGGTCGCGCACCTCTCTATTTTCGCGCCAGACTTTACCGAAGCCTAGCACGGGCGCAGCGCATTGAGGCGACGACTCTGGCGTCGGTTCCGGTGCCGTGGGGTCGCGCCGGTCGTCGTACCTCTTCACCGTGCCATCATCGAACAGGACATATATGCCGCTGGGAGCACCCATGCCGGACGGGGTGTTACGAGCATTGACGTACATCATGTGTCCGCGCTGGAAATCCTGGATCGTTATATCTAGTTCAAGACCGCCAGCCTGACCCTGGCACCCTAGCCTGTTCTGTAACAGCAAATCCTCCGACCATAGCACACCTAAGGGGCCGGTAGGTCTTGCATTGCCGGTGCATGTCGATAGCGGTGCCGGTAGGGTGTACATAGGACGTGGCTTACCGGGGCTTCCGTAACGCCACTCATAGTAATGCTGGCCGATGTTGCCCATCTGTACCTTGAAGCCCTCCGGGGCTGAAGGCACGTAGGTGAGCACGCGCCGCTCGAAGGCTTGAATCAGTACGTCAGTGCCGGGTCGCCCCTCTATCTTGACGCTAGCCCAATATGGTTCGCTGATAGGGTAGCCGGTGGCGTAGAACCAGGGGTCGTGCAGGCGAGCCACAACGGGCGTGTCGCTGCGTTCAGGCAACACTTCCCCCGTGGCGTTAAGGAAGTTCCAAAAAACGTCCGGTATATTGTGCCCATTCTCACTGTAGTAGACCTGTTTGACACCATACCCGGCATAACGGTTTGTATCCGTGGTGGGAGCCGGAGGGGTCGTGCGCGCGGGGCCGCCCTTTACATCCTCCGCCACGATTTGCCCGATCTTGGAACCCGTGCCCACTGAGACAAGCAAACCGAATGTTTCGTAAGTCGGGGCTGTGGGGTCGTCGGGATCGCTGGCTATCGGTATCCTGGCAGGGAACCAGTTGATATACTTTCCGTCAGCACTCAAACGGATGCGGCCCCTGATCAATTCATCGGCAAGCAAGCCATTGGTGATGTAGAACCGGTTGTTCTTATCACCCGCGGGGTTGAAGATCTCCATACGGCTCTTGTCGAAGTACTGCACCTGTATCTTGTTGTTGTCCGGTGCGCCTATCCATTGCTCCACCAGCGGCTCGGTGCGCGGTCCCGGCCCCCAGAAGTACCCACGCTTTAGACGGTTATGCAGCACAAGCTCATCAGTACGACGCCACAATTTCTGGAACTCAGAGGCGGCGAGCGCGCCACCATCCTGCTGCAATGGCGTTGCGTACGCTGCCGCGCTTGATGCCAACAGCGTAAGAACAGCCAGCCAACCGCTAGCCCTGTTCAAATACCTGACTTTCATAGTGGTCCCCCGTCATGCTCTAGTGACTTTATTTTGCCGTCCCGTTACCTAGAACGTAGCTTCTGCCTTGTGGTTGCAGTTGCTTTTTGGAGGCGCGTTTAAGAAGGTAAAAGCGTCAGACGTGGTCATGCGGTCGGTACTTTGCAAAAACGAAAAGGGACCAGGCTACGCGGTGTCGTACCTGGTCCCTTTTCGTTGAGAAGACTTACTTTGTCTTTGCGCGTTCTTTGCGTCCTTCGCGCCTTTGCGTTTCCGTCTAAATCGTGTCCATCACCGCTTCCATGATTTCCAGGGCGTCGGCAGTGGGGCGGTCGAGGGTGAGGTGCGGGCAGAGATTTACTGCCAGCGTCATGTGTACTGATTAACGGGAAGGCTCTATCCTTACTCAATCTGGAGATATGGTGGTTAGCAAAGTTACAGTTACAGTTGTGGTGGCTGACAGTGTTTCCTCAGTTCCCAACCCAATACTGTAATAAGGTCCGCTGCCATATCTGAATTCTAGCCAGTTTGGAGGCAAGCTATCGAGTTCAACCGGGCGCCAACCCTCATTTAGTAGTAAGCTACTATAATGTGCTACCACTTTTCTTGCTTCATCACTCGTCTCGAAAGTTATCCTCTTCCTCACTGAATGCGGAACAGGTCCCGCAGGCTCAACCTTTACATTCATTGCTCCAGGGTAGACAGGAGGCTCATTGATAGAAGGTGGCGGCGGCGTATAGGACCCGTCATTATAACTACTACATCCTTGGCTAAGGATGCCAAGAACGAAGAGCGTCAGAATTGTCACTACCATGATCCGGTTAGAGTAGGTATGCTGCTTCACGCTTCAAGACCTCCTGGTTAGCAGTTCTTGCTGCGTTTGACCCCATGTAACTTAGTACACGTCAACTCACGTCATTACCAAGAACACCTAACAAAACCCTTATCTAATCGCGGACCTTAAGCGTAAGTAGGACCTGCCCTCTGGAGCACCCACATGGTCTTGTTAGGTGCTCTTGGTAGGGTGTTCTAAACAAGAGGATCAGAGTACGACACATGTACTCTGATCCTCTTCCTACCCACAAAACTATTTCTTCTCTTGGCATCTCCGTCTAAAGCGTGTCCATCACCGCTTCCATGATGTCGAGAGCCGCGTCCGAGGTGGGGCGGTCGAGGGTGAGGGGCGGGCAGAAGCGGATGGTGTTCGGCCCCGCGCCCAGCAGGAGCAGGCCCCGCTTGAAGCATTCGTCCACGATGCGGTCGCGCAAGTCGTGGTCGGCTTCGCGGCTCTCCTTGCTTTTCACTATCTCGACGCCTATCATCAGGCCCTTACCCCGCACGTCGCCCACGAACCCGTAGCGGTCCAGCCAGCGGTTCGTGCGCTGCATGATGTAGTCGCCTATCTCGCGGGCGTTGTCGGTGAGGCCCTCTTCCAGCAGGCGGATGGTGGCGAGGGAGGCTGCCATAGCCAGGGCGTTACCGCCGTAGGTGTTGGCGTGCGCGCCCGAAGTCCAGCCGCCCATGATGCTCTTGCGGGCCACGATAGCGCCCATTGGCATGCCCGACGCGATACCCTTCGCGAAGCACATGATGTCCGGCTCGATGCCCCAGTGCTCGATTGCGAACATCTTGCCGGTGCGCCCGAAGCCCGACTGCACCTCGTCAAGCACCAGCGGGATTTCGTAGCGGTCGCACAGGTCGCGCAGGGCCGGGTAGAAGTCGTCGGTGGGCACCACGTAGCCGCCTTCGCCCTGTATCGTCTCCACGAATATGCCGCCTACCTCGTGCGGGGAAACCAGGTGCCGGAACATCGTTTTCTCGATGTAGTCCACGCAGGCGCGGCCCAACTCCTGGGTCGGCACGTGCGGCATGGGCGAGCGATAGGGGTTGGGGAACGGGGCGTGGTAGATGCCGCCCACGAGCGGCTGGTACTTCGTGCGGTGCAGGTACTTGCTGGACGAGAGGGACATCGAGCCGTAGGTGCGCCCGTGGAAGGCCCCGAGGAACGAGATGAGCACCGGGCGGCCCGAGTGGTGGCGGCACAGCTTCATCGCGGCTTCAATCGACTCGGTGCCGGAGTTGGTGAAGAAGACCTGCTTCTCGTGGTCGCCGGGGGTGATGCGGCAGAGGGTCTCGGCCAGCTCTACGGCTTCGGGCAGGTAGAAGTCGGTGCCCGCCATGTGGATGTATTTGGCGGCCTGCTCCTGCACGGCGCGCACCACTTCGGGATGGGAGTGGCCGGTAGCGAGCACAGCGATACCCGCCGTGAAGTCAATAAAGCGGTTGCCGTCCACGTCCCAGGCCATGCAGTCCTTGCCGTATGCCATGACGAATGGATAAGAGCGGGTGTATGATGGGGAGATGACCGCGCAGTCCCGGTCAAATACCGCCTGCGCCTTGGGTCCGGGCAGCGGACCTTTGATATCGGGGGTGTGTTCGGCAGTTGCAACCGCGTCTTTGTCGGATAGCTTGCCGGGTGCGTCTGACTGTAAAACCATCGAAAATCCTCCATCGGATATAGGGTTACGGCGCCGTAACCCGCGGATAGAGCGGGCCATGTGACAGTCTATCACACGGGCGGCAGTTGCGCCACTTCGGGGCTTTGGGCCTGGTTTATTGAGACACTCGCCGGAGAATCTGCCGAACGCGCGTTAACTTATTTGTTGCCGGAACGATATACTATTGGTAGGCATATTGCAATGGTAAGGGGTTGCCATGATTTCTGATAGCCAGCGCAAATACGCACTCTTCGGAAGCGCCGGGACGCTAGTTCTGCTAATCGCCTGTTTGGCCAGCATAGTGCTCTATAAGCAGGCCGTACCTCCGTTTGTCGAAGCTAACACCAAGAACGTCACTTCCGCCGATTACGAGGCAGCTTTCCAGAAGTGGCAGGAGAGCGGGATAGAGAATTACGAGATTATGATACACAGCCGCAACGATGACGTTACGTTGCGTGTGACCGACGGCGGTGCGTCTGTGGTTGTGGTCCGGCACTTACTTGACGGCCAGCCGATAGTCGAGGAAGACATGGACGCACACTCTACCGTCCTCCGCAATATGACCGTGCAGCGCATGTTTGATATGGTGCGGGGTACCGTAGAGGCTCATGAGACAGACAGTCTCCCCCAGTCCGATAACGAAGGCCGTTCCATCTTCTACGACCTGGAGGTGCGTTTCGACCCCACTTCCGGCTACCCCGTCTACATCGCCCAGCACCGGCGCGTTACACGCCCGTCACACGAGATAACGTGGCGCGAAGTTTCCTTGATACCTATAGAAGTAGAGAACTTCATAGTGACGGAAGGCAGGTAGCTCAGCATGCAATTCAACCAGTACGACGAGTATGCACGCCGGTACCAGACCCCGTCGGGGTGCGTATTCTGGTTCACCCGGCTGGCCTGGACGCTGGCTACCTTTATTGCTTTCATCCTGGGCGACGTGCTGGGGAAGGGTGTCGAGGCGATGCTGGCCCCCGAAGCTGCAGGCGTGCGCAGGGCGATGTCAATCGCGCAGCCGGTAGATGCGGGGGCCTCTTTGAACTTGCTTGCCGCTATATCAGGAGGGCTAGTCGCCGGGGTAGTGCTCGCGGTATTGCAGGGCCTCGTGCTGTGGCCTTTCATGAAGCGGTCGGGCGTTTTGGAGTGGGTGGGGGCAACCATAGTCGGGCGCGCGGTGGCATGGGTAGCCATCTACATTATCAGCAAGCAAACGGTCGGACTGGTCTTAGATAGGAGCATGGGCGGCATATTGTTCCTGCTAGCGCTGCTCGTGGGCACGGGTGTAATCTCTGGCCTGGCGGTGGGGGTCCCACAAAGCGTCGTCTTCTATCGCAGGGTGCAGAACCCGGCTCAGTGGGTTGCTGCCAACCTCTCCGGCCCCGTCGTTATCGGCATATTGATTACGATGATTTTTTACATACAGGGAGAGAACGTGGTGCGGGACTTCAACACCGCCTTCGCCGCGCTTGTAATAGCCATCAGCACCTCTATCGCCCTGACGGACATGTTCACCCAGGCTACGTCACAGGCCGAATGGACGCAGGCCTTTCGCTCGCGCAAAGAACAGACCAAAGCCCCCAAGCAAGACACCGTGCTTGGCAGCAGCCTGTATGGTCCGCCCAAGTCTACACCGGGTCAGTCCCGTCCAGAAGACGTACAATAGACGGTAGTCGCTGGCGGCACCCTAGAAGTCATTACAAGACCTTGAGGATAGAGGTTGTAGGGGCAGGCCCCCGTGCCTGCCCTTGTTGGCAGGCGTACAATATTGCTAATCTCCAACAAGGGCAGGCACAGGGGCCTGCC
>JALZHG010000567.1 GCA_030914045.1 Chloroflexota bacterium
TTGGCCCGTGCAGGCCGAGAGGATCGGCGGCACCACCACACCCGAAGCCCCAACCCTCGGCGTGACCACGCAGGGAGTCGTGATAGCTGCCTGGAAGGACAAGGCCCCCGGCGGCTTCGGTGACATACTGGCAGGCGTGCGGCAGGGCCCCGGCAGGTGGCAGGTCGAGAACGTATCCCACACGCTGACGCCCGGCTGCGAAGGCAACTCCATCACCGATGAGCCTGCGCTGGCCCGCGACCCCTCAGGCGGCATGCGCCTCGTGTGGGAGGACGAGCGTTGCGACCCGCGCAACCCCGAACCGACCTTGCGAGAACCGTACTACCGCGAGTGGGTGCCAGCGACCGGCTGGAACGCCCTGCCCCCGGTGCTGGTGCACAGCACCCCCGGTAACGCCTTCGGCATTGCCATAGTAGTAGATGCCTTGGGCACCGCGCACATAGTATGGGCCACCGTGCTACGCGAACGCTTCACCCTCTATTACGCTAGCGGCCGGGGCGACCGCTTCGCCGAGCCGGTCACGCCGTTTGACGATTGGTCGCGTGGTGAGGCCATCAAGGACATGTCTCTGGCCTACAGCCCCGGCTACCTGCACCTGGCCTTCGGCAGCCCCCGCGACGACCCCGAAAAGGACAACTATTACAGCTACTTGCAGGTCGCCGCGCCGCCCCCTCCACTGCCCACGCCCACGCCACCGCCCGCTCCCAGGTTGCCCGCGTCCGGCGAGAAGGTGCCTGGCAACGGCAGCTACACCTTCCCTGAGACCGGCTACACGGTCGCGGGCGTATTTCTCGACTACTGGAACAGGAACGGGCAGTTGCGGCAGCAAGGCTACCCCATCTCTCCCGTGGTGCGCGAGACCTCGCCCCTCGACGGCAAGTCCTACCTGATGCAATACTTCGAGCGGGCGGTATTCGAGTACCACCCCGAGAACCCCCCGGCGAGCCAGGTGCTCCTTTCGCAGCTTGGCACTTTCACCTACCGCAGGAAGTACCCGAACGGCGCGCCCAGCCAGCGCCCCAACATGGACGCCGTGGCCCCTTTCCCTGAGACCGGCAAGCGGGTAGGTGGTACGTTCTTGCAGTACTGGCAGCAAAATGGCGGCCTGTCCCAGCAGGGCTTCCCCATCTCCGACGAGTTCACCGAGATCAGCGAGACCGACGGCAAGCCTTACACTGTGCAGTACTTCGAGCGCGCCGTCTTCGAGTGGCACCCCGGCAACCCGGCACCTAACAACGTCTTGCTGTCGCTGCTGGGCGTGTTCCGGCTCAGGCAGCAGTACGGCGGGGGATGAGCCACATCGTTACATCTGGCGGGTGTATTACCCCGCACTAGCCTCTAACAGGCATATTTATTGCTTCCGCACACGCAGCTAGACAGGGAGGCGACGGGTGACGAGTAAGAAGATCTCAAGGCGGGAAGTGCTTGGTCTGGCGGGCCTCGGAGCCGTGGGCCTGGGACTTGGCGCGCTGGGGATAGCCCGTATAGCCCCACAAGGCGCTGGGGAGAAAGCGAGAGAAGGCGACATGCTCACCGTAGTTACGTTTGGCGACTCTATTCTCGATTGCGGCCATTACAACCAGTACGGCGTGCACCCGGGCCAGCTAATCGTGCGCAACGACGACAGGCTCTACCCCGAATTCAAGGGCAAAGACCTGGCTTCACATGGCGAGGCACGGTTGGAGCACAGGGCGGTGGACGGCGCGAGGGTAGGCGGGTTGCCGTCACAGGCGCGCGGCCTCCGCGTGGATGGCCCCGCAGTCGCTATGATTACCATCGGCGGCAACGACCTGCTGGGGGGCCTGGTCACCGACAGGGGGCCGGGCGTACGCCAGTTCGAGCAGGCGCTTGAAGAGTTCCTCCGGCAGCTACCCATCCGCCCCGTGCTCGTCGGCAACGTCTACGACCCCAGCTTCGGTGACGACAACCAGAACTTCATCGGCGTGGACCCGAAGATAGCCCGCGAGAACCACCGCCGCGTGAACTCCATACTGGCCGAGATGGGCGAGAAGTACGGCGCGCTGGTGGACCTGCACGCCCACTTCCTGAAGGGCGACCCCTCCTGGTTCACCCACACTATAGAGCCAAGCCTCATAGGGGCCTCCGAAGTCCGCCGCGCCTTCCTCCCCCACATCCTGAAGTAGAGCCACCATACATCATGCCCCTGGTGGCCCGCTCCTTTTCCCACACGGAGAACCCTACTCCCCATTGTCATCCTGAGCGTAGCGAAGGATCAGCCGCCCATGTTTGGCAATCCCAACGCTCAGCACCGACGTTACATTAGCAACAGAGTCCCCATATCGAAGAGTCAAACTA
>JALZHG010000568.1 GCA_030914045.1 Chloroflexota bacterium
CGACTACGTCGCCCAGGTGCTCGCCGAGTACCCGAAGACCTTCGCCGCCATAGCGGTCGCTTCGTCCGACGAGTTGCAGGTCGGTGGCACCCGCGGCTTGGAGAGCCTGCGGGCCCGCCGGGACCGGTTCGGCTTCCACGGCTTGCGTACCCAGTGGCTGGGCGAGCCAGGGCACCCGGTGAACGATTCCCCGGCGCTGCCGATCCTCCGCTACCTCGCCGAGGAGGGTCTGCTGCTGTGGACCTACCTGCCCCCGGATCAGCTGCCGCTGCTGCCCGACGTCGTCAGCGAGCTGCCTGACCTGCGGGTGGTGCTCAACCACCTCGGTTTCTGCCCGCACGACATGTGGGTCGACGAGCACCGCCGCCCGCGCTTCGACGATCCCTTCCCCGAGTCGACGGTGCAACAGGTGTTGCGGCTCAGCGAGGCCAGTGGCGTGCACCTCATGGTCTCCGGCCAATACGCCCTGTCGACGCAAGAGCCGCCGTACCCCGACCTGTTCCAAGTGACCCGCCGGTTCGCCGAGTCATACGGACCACGGCGCATGCTATGGGCTTCTGACTACCCTTGGACCCGAGACGTGCCGGGCTACCGAACCCTGCTCGACGTCGTCCCGGCAGCTCTGCCGGATCTGGACGCAGATGATCTCGCCCGGGTGCTCGGTGGTACCGCAAGAGCCCTGTTCCCCCACCTCGCCAGCGAGCCCAACTCGGACAAACCAACGCCCCCTCCCTAGCGGCCCCTCAAGGGGGGAGGGTTCCTGATGACTCAGTTGGTCCGCGGAGCCTGGACGACGCCCCGCTTCGGTATCCGTGCGCCCCGGCGATCGCCCGCACCTGCTCGATCGGGCAGATGGAGGCTTGCCAGCTAAAGTGTTTCGCTATCCAGGGACCGTCTCTTTCTGTTCTCTACTCGTTGTCGGTTCCCTACCCGTCACGGGCTCCATATTCATAGTCAACAGGTAATACACCGCGCCCGAGACGACCATGGCTGAAACGGCCGGGATCCAAGACTGCGGAACCGCGAATGTAACGATCGCCCCGGAAGCCCATGCGATAACTGCGCGAATGTTCCATCCTCTGTGGAACCAATAAGCAGAGTCCTCCTTCTTGAACAGTTCATCCGCCAGTATCCGCCGTCTATTGCGAATAAAGTAATCTACCACCAGAACCCCGGTAGTCGGGATGAGCAGTGCCGTGATCAACGTCAAGTAGTTGACCAAGCCTTGGAACGAATAGATTCCGGCCAGGCCCAAGAGAATGCCTACAACCGAAGCAATAATCGATGTCCTCACCCGTAACCAACCGGTCATGTTCGATAGAGCCAAGCTAGCAACGTAGATGTTGGTCACGTTTGTGGTCCAGGCCGCCAAGATCAACATCAATAGACCGAACGCACCCAAACCAAGACTGACAAAGATCTGAACGGGGTCCCAGTTGCCAGCCGCAGCGGCTGAGACTACTCCTAATAATGCAACGATCGCGAAGAAGATCATTACACTAAGCGGAGCTCCGAGAGTTGCTCTCTCTGACTTGACGTATCTACCGTAGTCTGCACCTAGAATGAGGGCCGCCGCCATCCCCGCTGGAAGCAGGTTAATAACGGCCAGAAAGGTCAACTCCCCCGATGGCTGGAATGCGCTCAACTCATCGCTATAAACCGTAACAATCTTGTAGGTCAGCCAAACCAGGAGTACGATCAAGCCGGGTATAGCTAGACGATTCAACCAGACAATAGCCCTATAACCATATATGGCTACCACCGCCATTAGAACGCCCATGATCACCATCCAAGCTCTTGGGGTAAAGGCGATGGCGGGAACGAGCTTTTTCACTATTTCATATGCAGCCGAGCCGACCATACCCGTTTGAACCCCGAACCAGCCGACCCCGACGACAAACATTACGATGGAAGCAATGTAGCGGCCGTTAATGCCGAAGGCAGATCTCATGGCAACAGTTCCGGCAATTCCTTGCTCGGACCCTAGTATGGTTCCCAACCATACGACTCCGGCAACGATCAAAATACCTATCGTGTGAGCAATCATAGCCGGGACGATGCCAATGCCAACCCCCAGCGCCCCTAGTAAGAAGTTGGTCATAATAATGGAGAAACCGCCCCAGATTATGAACAAATCCCAAAAACCAACAGTTCGTTCATTCTTGGGGACAATGTCTACGCCTCTTTGTTCCAGCCCTGGCGTTTCCTGGCTCATGTCAACCTCCTCCCACCTTCTAGGGGTTAGCCCTCTTGCTCCTTTATTAACTAACTTACCCGGCATTCCGAGGAGCCTAAACATATACGGCACATACA
>JALZHG010000569.1 GCA_030914045.1 Chloroflexota bacterium
GGCCTGGCCCGAATGTAGTCAGTCTCGGGCAACGAGCTTCGGACCAGGCCGCGAAGGGAAGAAAGGGGCCCGGGAGGGGTAATGGGCCCCGCTAGTCCTTCCCTTTCCCCGAGGACACCCTAACGGCAGCGGACGAGCCGGCGCCTCGGCCAAACGGCACATCTTTTACGAGCCCCCGAGCATAACTCTCTGCGGGCAGGCGCATCGGCCGAACGGGTGATCCGTCCCTACGCCCGAACTTCCCAGAGACCGACCTTTCACGCGCTCGGGCTAACGAGGGCAAAAAGCGCTCCACCAGTAGTCGTGGGTTGCGAGCCTGCATCGCGGCGACCCTGCCGGTTCCCCTTCGGGGGCTGTTCACCCGACGTTTTCGGAGCGGGGCCTCTCGAACCTCACCGAAAGATGGGCCACCTGGCTCATACAAAACCCGGCCGGAAGTCCTAAGGTTTCGCGAAGCCTCTCTGCTTAGAGAGACCAGGGGGTGCCACGAGGCGGACCTCGGTTGTTCGTGGCTGTGGAAGGAGGGACTTGCGCGTACTGATCGCTATGGAAGAAGGGTACCGACTCTACCGCGATGTACTGGCGGGCAGCTTAAAGGCGATGCGCCCACTCCTGGCAGTGGCAACGGTGGCTCCCGGCGACTTCGAAGAGCGCCTAAAGAGCTTCGAGCCGCACGTGGTGATCTGCGATGGAAAGAATTTCGCGCGCTCTGAGAAAGCACTCGCGTGGATCCACCTTGCCTTCGATCCCACCATGCCTCTTCAACGGCCGGCGCAGTTTTGGGTCGAAGGATGTTACCGAAAGATACCTAATCCCGACCTTCAGAACCTGCTTTCGGTGATCGACGAAGCGGCTCTCGCTCTGTCCTCGGCACGTAGTGTATAAGCGGGTGTGAGAAACTGTCCGAAAAGCCTTATAAGCGCTTGCAGCGTAGCCCTGTGGACCGCCAATGAGGGGCTTTTCGTGCATTTCACCCTCCGTATACCACCCAAATCCACGGTCGGAGTGTTGTTCGTACCCCTTTTCGGACAGTTTCAGAAGAGAAATTCTCAGAACTTCGCCTGTTGAGAATTCTCGGAAGTTCGTATACAGGATTGAAACTAAAAAAGAGGAACGTTCCACTTAGAGGCCGCGCCAATAGGCGAGTAGCGAATGTATCAATGACAAATAGAACGGCGGCTTGATTGCTTGGATAACTATCAAGTATAAGAAGTTGCCAGCCTATTGGCGCAAGCTCTTAGTCGCATAGCGCACTACCACCCTAACACTGGAAAGGCCCATACTTGGGAAAAATTATGGCGTGGCGGTTTAGACGAGGAGGATGTATATGGAGGAGTGGATAGATGAAGAGGTAGCGGTGAAGACGGATTCTGACGAAAAGCCGTGGAAAGCGATATTGAAGCGCACGGATGCACACGGCGTAGTGGTCGGAGTAACACAGAAGGAAACCAGTACAGCTGCGGAGTTTCAAGGATTGACCGGTGAAACTGAGATTGAGGTTTTTATACCTTGGTTTCGTGTAAGGTTTATAGGTCACGGTAGCTTCAAGGGCATAACGTAGGATATACGTAGCCACGTATAGTCCTTGCCTATGGTCGCTCTACATATCCGTGCGCCTGCGAACCGCAGAGTACACACCTTCGACCATCGCTAAGGCTACTGTCAGTCTAGAGCTTGCGCCAATAGGCGAGTTGCGTATGTGCCAAGGGGCAGTCAGAAGGCTGTGCAATTCCTCCGAGAGTTATCATGTGCGAAAAGTTGCCCGCCTATTGGCGCGGCCTCTTATTCACCGCTCGGCCCCGGTCCCACTCCCCCAGCTAACCCGCAACGGTTGCGGGTTAGCTTCTATTCACAAACGTCGGGGAATAGGAATTCTCGGAAGTTCACACCAGGCTTCGGTAGGTGGCATCATGCCCACAGTGGAAAGGATTGGCCTGCCGTGGGAAGCGGGTCGGGAAGGAAGGAGGAGGCACATGTATGTCGGCGTCCATCACCACATCTCGGACCCCGAAGGTTTCCGGACGGCAGAGCAAAGAGCCTTAGATGCGGGCCTGCCGGAGGGCTTGTCGCTGCCCATCCACGCGACCACTCCCGACTACACGACTGTAATATGTATCTGGGAGGGCGAGTCGGTAGAGGCGGTAAGAGACCTGGTCGAGTCGGTGGTCGGAGAGTACAGCGAGAACGAGTACTTCGAGATGAAGGTCGACGGACTGCCAGCCAGCTAGAGTTGTTTGCCTCGTTTGGCGGCACCAAAGTACCCAAGGTGACCGAGTGGACCGAGGCTAATATCCTCGGTCCCTCCT
>JALZHG010000570.1 GCA_030914045.1 Chloroflexota bacterium
ACGTAGTCCTGCACCAAAGGAAGCGCTTATGGCCTGGGCTGAGCAGTGGAGGAAAGAAGGCGTGATGGTCGATTGGGAGAAACTGTTACCACCGCAGGGGTTCGTCGTCCTGCCGCGGCGCTGGGTGGTGGAACGCTCCTTTGCCTGGATTGGCCACAACCGAAGGATGAGCAAAGACTACGAGAGGTTATGTGCGAGCGGCGAAGCGTTGGTATATGCTGCCATGATTCGCCTCATGGTGAGGCGGTTGTCTCGCGCATGAGGACTTTTCATACAGTCTCGGAGAAACTGTTTGGAAATTCTCAGGCACGGGCTAACCTCCTCACCATAAGCCGTATCATTGCGGCGTAGACGAACGCTTCCGCGCTCGCGCAAAGCCTCTCGTAATCCTTGCTCATCCTCCTGTTCTGAGAGAGCCAAGAGAACGTCCTTTCCACCACCCATCGACGAGGCAAAGCCATGTACCCTCGTGGCGGCATCAGCCTCCGCCAGTCGATCTCCTTGCCTTCCTTGGTCCATTCCTCTGCCCAGACCTTCGCCACCTCCTCCGGCACTGGCTTGGGCGGCTTGCGCACGACCTCCACGCTCAAGCCCATAACCTCCTCGGCCCACCGCCTACCCCTCCCTTGGTAGCCAGCGTCCACCCACAGGTGCTTCAGGCGCGAGAGCCCGATCCGCGCGGACTCCAGCAGGAGCCTCAGTCCATCCTGGTCCGGTACCTTCGCGCTGTGGACCTTGGCCTTGAGCACCAAGCCCTCCGTGTCCACGAGCAGGTGCCTTTTCCTGCCTCGTACCTTCTTGTTGCCATCGTATCCCCTCTGCTCGCCGCCGACCCCGGTGGTCTTGGTCGTTTGCGAGTCGGCGATGCCCGCGCTCGGGAGCGGATCCCTGCCCGAACGAACCCGCAACAGCCCGCGCAGGGCGGCGTTGAGCCGCTCGAAGGTGCCGTCCGTCCTCCATTTCCCGAACCACCAGTAGACGGTCTCCCAGGGCGGGAAATCGCGAGGGAGTAGCCGCCAAGGACAGCCGCTCTTCAAGACATAGAACACGGCGTCGAGGATCTCGCGTGGGCTGTGGGTCCTCGGTCGTCCCCGCTTGTTGGGAGCCGGAACGTGAGGCTCGAGGGCCTCCCATTCGGCGTCGGTAAGATCGGTCGCATAAATCCTCTTCATGCTCAGGAGCGTACGTCACCGAATTACCCCGCTCGATTTTCCAAACAGTTTCAGAAGGTGAATTCTGCGAACTTCGCCTGTATCGCATTCTTCTCGGGAGTTCGTTGCCTCTTGGGGAAGCACCCCCCATAGAGCGCTACACATCCTCATGATGGTGGCAAGGCGGTCGTCTATTGCTTTGCCGGTTGCGCATACGAGTACATCATCGCAGACCTGGGCCTCGTGAGCGGCAACGGCGGGGCGTCGGTAAAGAGGACCCTCCGCCGAAGGTCTATTTGACCGGGCCTCATCTAGCTGTCGTCGGCCCTTTCACTCGATCTCGCGTCAAGCTTCACCTCGGCTTACCTCGGCCTTGCCTTGTGTGTCCTACCCCCGAGCGCTAGAGCGGCTTTGCCTCTGGCGTGTTACCGTAGACCGCACTGCTGCGCTTGTAGGCGCGCCTATCCAGTTTCAGCGCCTGCTTGCGGGCATTCGCCATAGCCGCCTTGCTCAGTTGCTGGCGTTTGACCAGCGCCAACGTCTCTTTCTCTTCCTCCTTGGCACCCCTCCAGCCGACCCGAACAAGCCCCACCTTAGGTGCGTAGTACTTGAGCTGGAAGGCGCCCGCCACGCCCCTCTCGAACTCCTCGATCACCAGGACGTTCTTGTAGCACTTGACGGGAACACAGGTTTTCTGGCCCTTCCTGTAGACCCTGGCGCGGTCCCCAAACTCGGCCGGGGGCGGCGCGAACCCTTGAGCGTAGTCGGGAGCGCCCAGCCGCGGGTTTGCCAGCATGGCGATCCCCGCTCTGGCACCTTTTCTGCCGGCGATCCAGGTGGGGGCGTCGGCGAATTTACCGTTTTCGTACTCCTCGGGGTACTCGCCCAGCAGCCACACGTTACCCGCTTTGTCCTGCGCAAAAAAGGCGATCTCCGACTCGCCCAGCTCGCCCGCGGTGTAGTCCCTCTCCCAGATGACCAGGGTCCGCACGCCGGCGATGAACTTGCTAAGGTCGGTGACGGTGCTCACAACGCGACGCGCTACGCGAGTTTTCCCCCCTTCGGGGATGGCGGACCCCTTGTAGGTGAGCTGCGTCCCCGGCTTTAGGGGTAGCCACTTATTGGTGATGCGCGTGGAAGAATTATCGAATTTGG
>JALZHG010000571.1 GCA_030914045.1 Chloroflexota bacterium
GAACATACGCTTCGAGCCCTCGGTCGATTTCACGCGCGCGGTCACCAACGCATGCCTGAGCATCGACCTCGGAGACGGGGAGCGAGTGCTCACCTCCTACGGAGAAGGGACGAAGAAACGCCTCTGGATGGGGCTCCTCGAGTGGGAGCAGGAGGCCGCCAGACAGAACTCCTCCGGCAGTGTCATCCGCCTCTATGACGAGCCGGATGTCAATCTCCACTACGAGGCCCAGCGCCGCCTCTTCAACACCATCAGCGAGATCGCCGAGGACCGGACCGCGCGCACGCAGTGTTTAATCTGCACGCATGCCGTGACGTTGATCGACCGGGCACCCAGCGAGACCATTAACCTGATCCGGGTCGACGACAGTAACAGGCGCTCCGTGCGCCGCATCAGCCTGTCGCCGGACACCAAGGAGATCGTCGGGTTCTTCCACGAACTCGGCCAAGCGGTGGGCTTGTCCAACACGGCACTACTCTACGAACGCGCGTTTTTGTTGGTAGAAGGGCGTAG
The DNA here is from genome assembly GCA_030914045.1 of Chloroflexota bacterium. Lineage (GTDB taxonomy): Bacteria > Chloroflexota > Chloroflexia > QHBQ01 > JADMIH01 > JADMIH01. The sequence goes on from JALZHG010000571.1 coordinate 514, forward strand.
TGAGTACGCCGCCATCCCAGTGATTTACCAGACGCTGTTCGGGCGGTCAGTGGCGCAGGATGGGCTGAAACTGATCCCGATGCACTCGTGTAGCGCGTGGGAGAGCGTAATCGAGACATTGCTGATGAATCGCTTGGAGTCCGTCCACCTGCTCTTAGACGCGGACTGCCAGAACCCCGAGTCCTCGGCGCGTTTGACGCCGGAGACATTGAGGAGGCTCCACTGTGGAAACGAGTTCCTTAGCCAGCAGGTAACTTTTGTCGGCACTAAAGAGTTTGAGGACGCTTTTGAGACCCCTGTAATCATCGCCGCCCTCAACAGTCAATACCCGCGCCCGGGAGGAGACAGTTGGGATCCGGCTGAGGTGGCGTCCTTGAAGGAGAAGAGTGCGAAATTTTCTCGGGATCTGATGAAGAAGGTGAAAACAGAGTGCCCGGAACACATGCTGAAAGCGAACAAAACTACCTTCGCCGCAGCTCTGGCGCGACAGACTACCGACGTCAATGTTCCCGTAAAAATTAAAGAGGCGTTGCTGCTGCTACGTCGACGTGCAGGCCTTGGCGCGGCCAAAGTGCGCGCTTCGGACATTAAAGCGGCCGCACACGGTGTGGAATAGAAACAGTTTCCCCGAATGATCAAAATTTTATGCATTCTCAGGCTTCAATATAGCTTATGATAATGTGTTTTATGGAAAGCTATTAGGGCGCGGGGAATCAGCCGGCGGATGGGATCGAAAGCTAACGGGCAGGCACTCACGCTAAAGAGGCTCGGCGAGGCCGAGGCTCAAGCTATTGCTATGGTGCTCGACACTCTGCCGAGCGAGCACAGCCGCCGCGCTTACGAGCGTGCCCTCCTAGACTTCTTTCACTGGCACCGAGGTGCGGGGCGACCTCAACTCAGTAAGGCCGTCGTGCAGCGGTACGCGGCCGAGCTGCGCGAGGCCGGGATGGCTGCTTCTAGCATCAACCAGCGGCTCTCCGCCATCCGCAAGCTGGCTGCGGAGGCGGCCGACAACGGCGCACTCGACCCGCAGGTGGCGAACGGCATCCGCTCCGTGAAGGGCGCGCGAACAGAAGGCCGGCGCACGGGCAACTGGCTGACGCGCGAGGAGGCCCAAGGGTGGCTGGGGGCTCCTGATAAGCGTACGATGCGGGGCAGGCGCGACCGCGCGCTCCTGGCGGTGCTCATCGGCTGCGGGCTGAGGCGGGCTGAGGCGGCGAGTCTCACGTTCGACCACGTGCAGCAGCGGGACGGCCGGTGGGTGCTCGTCGATCTCGTCGGCAAGCGGGACAAGGTGCGCTCAGTCCCGATGCCGAACTGGGCGAAGGCGGCCACCGACGAGTGGAGTAAGGCTTCGGGCGTAGGCGAAGGTCTGGTCTTCCGAGCGGTCAACAAAGGCGACCGCGTAGTCGGCGACGGAGTCACGCCGCAGGCGATCTATAACATCATCGTCGGCTACGCCGGCGAGTTGAAGAAGCAAGGAGTCGCGCCGCACGACCTACGCCGCACCTTCGCCAAGCTGGCGCACAAGGGTGGGGCCGCCATCGACCAGATACAGCTGTCGCTCGGGCACGAGTCGATCCAAACCACCGAGGAGTACCTGGGAGTCGAGCAGGATTTAACGGACGCCCCGTGCGATCACTTGGGCCTTCGGCTTGGCTGATAGGTGCCCTGTGTGAGCGGCGCGAGCCGAGCTAACCTTTTGCTAACTTAGCGGGATCAAGCAGCTTGGTAGGTAATGACAAGGCAAAACTTCGGACGGGGAGACTCCAAAAGCATCCGAGGTATCAT
>JALZHG010000572.1 GCA_030914045.1 Chloroflexota bacterium
GGACAACTTCGTGGAGGAATCGTCGCAGTTGGAGGCGAGCACACGGGCTTTGAGCTGACGGTCGAGGTGGACATGTCGGCGATCGAAGACGCAGATACTTTGGCCGACAAAGCCGTGGCTGTCAGCAGGGAGGTTTTTTTGAAGAACTACACCGAGCGCGGTCCGGTGCTCATACTCGAGGCAAAACGGGCAACCGAAAAACGCGCCCGGAATTAGGTGCCAACAGAGCAGAGTAGCGATACGAGGTATTTTAACTAGGTGGGACGAGGATCTACGGCAGCTGGTATGAGCGACCGCCGCTAGGACTGGCATCGCAGCGTGCCGAGGGGCGACGGGAAAGGACGGCACCTATGTACGGCCCTACATATTACCTCGCAAGGGCATTCCAGCGGTTAGGTAAGGCGTGAGATGTCAAGAGTGCGGCGCGTGCCGTCAGACTTGGAACGGCGACTACGGACCTTCTGGAAGTGCATATGGTCGCTGGAGTGCGTGCTGTCGGCCCTTGGCCGGGTCTACCTCTTGCGTATCCCCCTGCTCACAGCTATCGGCATCGTCGGCTTCTGCTACTTCGCCTTTTTCACAGGCGTCCATCACCTCCTGGGCAACGCTTTCTACCTGGACTCCCCATTCGACATGTTCTTCGTCTCGACGAGCGCCTTCTTAGCTGCTTGGGTAGTCGTAACAACTTGGCGGCTCGTCCGTCTATACGGGCCCGAGCGTTTCCTTGACGCTTCTTCCTCGCGAACAAGCTCCAACATCGGATCGATGGGCCTCGCCTCTTACGCTCTGCTCTTCATGGTGGTAGCCCTTCCACCCATAGGTGGGGCGATATACAAATCGGCTGAACTCTCCCTTAGGTGGGAGCTATTCTGGATATTTGCGGCGTTTCTAATGTCCTTGATCGTTCGCGCCGTTGTTATTGGTGTGCAGTTACTCTTCACGAGGCCAGATGTCGTAAGGGACTCTTCTGATCCCGGCCGTTTTCGTCCTGCGTTGGTTTGGCCCTTCGGACCTGTGCTCGACAGGTCGCTTAGTCTCAAAGCGTTCCCATCGTTGGCCGGCTGGATCACATCCCTTATCCGTAAACTACTGAAGCCGCACGGGGGGCGCGGCTACGTCGAGCACGACGAGGAGGGGAGGGTCGTCTCGATCCAACCCGGTCACGTTATGGCCTTCACCCTGTTGGTGCTAACCCTCATCGCCTATCTCCTGATCGGCTGGGCTGACTTCCGCAGGCTCAAGAACGGGGAGCCTCCCCTCGTCCCTACCGTATCTCACGTCATTATTCTAGCGATACTGTTGTGCTGGCTTCTCTCGAGTTTCGCGTTCTTCCTAGACCGCTACCGCATCCCCGTCCTCGTGCCGGTATTGCTCTGGTTGGGTCTCACGGCGGCATTGCCCTGGTCGGATTACTTCTATCCAGTCAAAGAGCGTGGGCAAACAACCCAGAGCGCGCCCTCGGAGGGGGCCACAGAGGTCGAACCGCCTGCCGACGATTCGATCATCGTGGTGGCGGCCAACGGTGGCGGCATCCAGGCTGCGGCGTGGGCGGCGCGCGTGCTTACAGGCCTGGAGCAGGAGTGCCGAAAAACACCATCGTGCGGTGAGCGCTTCGGGAAGTCGATACGCCTGATCAGCGCGGTGTCGGGCAGCAGCGTCGGAACCATGTACTTCGTCAACGAGTACGAGGAAGGGCGTCTGCCGCCAGACGACGAACTGGATGAGATCGTCGGAAGAGCTCAGCGCTCGAGCCTCGATGAGATTGCCTGGGGCCTCCTCTACCCAGACCTCTTGCGGACTATCATACCGGTGCCCATCCCATGGGACCGAGGACGCGCGCTCGAAGAGGCCTGGCTGAGGAGCGACGCGTCCTGGGCGCGGAGCGAGGGGATCCGAGAAGGCCTCTCCGCGTGGAGGCAGGATGCGCGGGCAGGCTACCGGCCAGCCGTGATCTTCAACACAACGGTTGCAGAGACGGGCGAGCGGCTGCCTCTCGCCACCACCGAGCTGCCAGCAGGCTCAGCTGGGAGAATCAAACACGATCAACTCTTCAATAATACCGAGGGTGAACTAGACATTGCAGTGGTAACGGCCACCCGCCTCTCGGCCTCCTTCCCTTACGTCTCGCCCGCAGCCCGCGCCGACATCGAAGGCCAAGCTGCCCACATCGTCGACGGCGGTTACTACGACAACTATGGGATCTCCTCGCTCGTAGAATGGCTCGACGCGCAGCTGGAGAGCGAAGACAACACAATAGAGAGGGTGCTCATCCTCGAGATTCGCGGGGCGCGCTCGAGAAT
>JALZHG010000573.1 GCA_030914045.1 Chloroflexota bacterium
CCGCCTGGCCGACGTCGAGCAGGTTTTCTGCACGAGCAGAGCGGGGGGGCAAATCACGTACGCGAATTTGACGCAGGCCAACCCCCGGTTCGTCACGGTCTCGCGCGGCGAAGTTGCCAACCTCAACCGCACCGTCTGGCGGATTATCCGCTAAAAGCAATGGCTTCCGAAAAGCCAGCGCCGGCGACGGCTTAGGAGAGCGACCCACCTTCGGGCCGGGGCCCAAAAGAGCGCGACCCCGGCCCTTCCTCTTGTCTTATTCACCGAAGTGCCTGGAAGAGAAATTCTGCGAACTTCGTGTGTGTATTGAATTCTCGGAAGTTGAAGATAGCGATGCCTGCTCGCCTACTCCAAAGTTTACGAGAGAAGCATCGAGGGGCATCATCGATCGGTAGTAGGAGCGAGCTACACAAGGAGGGGTAAAAGGCGATGAGCGTCACCGACGAGCTACTACAGAACAACGCGGCCTACGCCGAGTCTTTCGACAAGGGCGACTTGCCGCTGCCCCCGGCTAGAGGCGTGGCCGTCGTCGCCTGCATGGATGCACGCCTGGACGTGCACAAGATCCTCGGGCTAGAGGAGGGCGATGCCCACGTGATCCGGAACGCTGGCGGGGTGATAACAGACGACGAGATCCGCTCGCTGACGATCTCGCAGCGCCTCCTAGGTACGCGCGAGATCGTCCTTATCCACCATACCGACTGTGGGATGCTCACCTTCTCAGACGAAGAGCTTAAGGCGCAGATCCACGAAGAGGTGGGGATGAAGCCTCACTTCTCCATGGAGTCCTTCTCGGACCTGGAGGAGGACGTGCGCCAGTCGATGAGGCGCATCCAGGCGAACCCGTTCATCCCGCACACGGACAGCGTGCGCGGCTTTATCTATGAGGTCGAGACCGGACGGCTGCGCGAGGTGAGCTAGCCTAGAGATTCCCCCACCGGCCGAGGGGCTAGTTCTCCAAAGTTGCCGGGCCGGGGCTCTTAGCAGCCCCAGCCATTTCCCTTATGGCCCTTATTCACCGAGTTGCCTGGAAGGGGTTTTCTCGGAAGTTCGCCTTGGGTTCCTTCTTGCTAGCAGCCCTCGCTAGTAGCACCATCCGCCTGGATTTGATACCGTAGGCGCAAGCGCTCCGGTGGGGGGCGTACGGAAAGGAGAGGACGGTATGCGACGGATCGCCCTTGTGCTAACGGTGATGACCTTTGCGCTGGTTCTGGCAAGCGGGGTAGCTTTGGCCGTGAACAAGGTCGGTACCGATGGCCCCGACACCTTGAGGGGGACCAACGGAGACGACAATCTCTTGGGCAAAGGCGGCAACGATGTGCTCTACTCTCTGAATGGCCGTGACAATCTGTTGGGCGGGCCGGGCAAGGATTGCCTCCTCTGTACCGTGCAATACCGCTCCTTCGCAGGCGACAAGAACCTTCTCGGAGGTCCCGGCAACGATTTCATTTGGGCTGGCGAAGGTTCCGAAAACGTGGTGGGCGGGGAAGGTAACGACCTTCTGCTCGACGACACCTTCCGCGAGTTCTCGAAAGACAACTTCTCCGGAGGGCCAGGCAACGACGCGATAGACGTCATGCACTACGTTTCGGCGAGGGACCGGGTCGAATGCGGTGGAGGCTTCGACCGGGTGGCTGCCGACAGCAAAGACGTAGTGGCACCCGACTGCGAGAAGGTGGTCGTCTTTAGGGGAGGGACGACGTTTTCGGAGTACATCGACGTAGTGCAAGGGTTTTATGCGTCCATTCCACCGAACTTCTACGAAGGCTTGCATCCACGTTGCTTCCTCCTATCTGGGTTCTAGCACATATGGTGACGAGAAGCTAACCCTCTACCGCCGTAAAGAGGGGCGAGGAGATCGAGAAGGGGCGAGTCCTACGGGGCTACGTCCCTTTCTTCTTGCCCTTTATTCACCGAACGTCCTAGAAGAGGAATTCTGCGAACTTCGCCTATAGGGGGTTCTCGGAAGTCCGGAACCAGGATCTGACATAAATCTCGTTCTAGGACCATACAACGGCCCCATAACTCCGGCCCTACCCATGCTGTCCTATGTGAAACGTCTAATCACTCTCCAAGACTATTCAAATACCCTGGGAGTATGCTGTATTCATTACGTGGCCAAGAGACCGCCGCGTCGTAGGGCGTAGGACCGCTACCTGCCCACCTCCTAGACCGGGGCTAGCTACCTCTCCAACTAACTTGACCTGCTTGGTGGTCAATCGCCAACGCGGGGTGAGTCATAGTGACAAGGAGGTGTCCATAGTTTTATCCAAGTTCAATTCAATGAGCCTTATCAATAC
>JALZHG010000040.1 GCA_030914045.1 Chloroflexota bacterium
TCATAGATTCCGCCGTTGAAGCCCAGCGACACCCCGAGGGAGGCTGTCTCACTGCAACCCGAGTCGATGAAGGAATTCTTGGCGGGGAAAAAATCGCCGGGCAAGGAGTACTTGCAAGGGACCGAGTTACTTGTGGGGCTTTCCCAGCGCTCCTCCCGCGCGAAGCCATAGCCGAGGTTGAGCCGGACCCGTAGCGCACCCTCCCGAACCGAGACCTTGTCGGGCAGGCCGTCGCCGTTCATATCTAACAGGCGGCTCGGCACAGCGGATGTACCTACGCCCAGACTGCCCGAGAAGCCCAGGGATGCCATCTGGCTGCCGGACTTGTTGCCTCGGGGAGCACCCTTGTTCGAGGTGCCCACTTCGCCTCTCGAATTTGCCTTGAAGGTAGCTGGGTTGCCACCGATCCCGATGTTTCCGGCAAGACTTTCGCTATCCAGGGCGTGATCCACAAAAGCTACGTCGCTCCTGGCGACGTTGTTCGCTTCCAGGCCGCCGTTCGGCGTGGTGTACTGGATTCGCCCGTTGCCGACAATATCCGGGAAGCCATCGCCGTTCATGTCGAGGTAGTCAACTTCGCTGTAGCTGCTGCCGCCCGACAGCGATCCCGAGAGTATAAATCCCCCGCCGATGAGATCCTGGCTGGTGCGGCTCATCTTTTCAACGGCGCGCGCGCCTGCAAAGTCCTCCGAACGTGGTACGGAGATGTTTGGTGAGCCGTGACGTGAACTGCTGATCTGGCTGCCGCTTATCCAGGCGAGTTCAACCGGGCCCCGCCACCGGTTGTGCCTGGAGGATGGGGTGAACAAGTAGGCCGTGGTGCTATCCGTCGGGTTATAGTTGGTGTAGTCAATAGTGCCGTCCGGCTTGTACGCTAGCATCTCCTTGGTCAGGGGTTTCGAAGCGTCGGCGCCGGAGGCCAGCGGCACGCTGGCGTTCAGGGTCAGCCGCGACTTGCTGATAGGCTTGTTGGCCCAATCATCGTTTCCGTTGTAGCCCAGGTAAGACCAGCCTCGATACTGGCCGCCAAACAGCCCCGGTTGGGCAGCTCTATGCAGGGTGTTGGGCACGTTGGTGTCCGCTTGTTCGCCGAACCTCGCGCGTACTGACCAGGCGGTCAATTCGGCGGCAAACCGAGGGTCTTGGACGGAGAAGTCGAAGTAAAGGGGGTCACCCTTCGACACCTCTACGGTGAATGAACTGCTTCGCACCTCGCCATTGCTGACGTTCATGATGTGCTTGGCAAGTAGCTCTCCCTTCCGCTTGACAGTGACGGCCACCGCGCCAGTGAGGGGAAGGGTGCCAGTCACGAACTGCCAGGGCCTCACGGTCACTTCGGGTATCACCGTCAGCGTCCCGTTCTGGGGGGCGGTCCAGGTCTGCTGGGGGCTTGTCAGACCGTCCACCGGGTAAATGTCCAGGTTGTACGGTGGGTTGAGCTGGAACACGTAATTGCCGGCGCTATCCGTGACCGCCTGAGGCGGGTTCGTTGCCACGTAGAAGAGGTTGGGGTTCCACTGCAACTGACGAGCATCGATGGGAGAGTCCACCTTCACGCGTAATTGGATCTTGTCGTTCCTCCGCACCTCAAGATCGGGCGGTAGGGCGAAGTCGCCGCTCTGGTTCCAGGCCAGGGTCTGGCTGAATACCTGAGTGCCATTCTTGAGCACCAACAGGCTGGCATCATCGCTGGTCGGGCCCAATTTGCGCAGTGCCCCGGTTAGGCGCAAGGTGCCCGTCAGTGGGACCTGCACAAAGATATCGCTATGCCCAAACGGCACGAAATCGTCCGACGCCTGGTAGACGTAGTGATTCAGACCATTGACATCGACGGCGGTCTGTACGTTGAGGTAGGTGATGTGCGGGTTCCAGGCCACCTGGTCGTAGCTCCCATCGAACACCGAGCCAACCCGGAAGTAGATGGCGTCGCCCGCTTGCACGTCGATGGTATTCACGCCGGTAGGGGTCTTGGGGCTGTAATCGTCCTGACCGATCCGCGCAGACCACAGTTCGGTGTCCTCCTTCTGGATCGCCACGCGCACGCCATCGGCCGTTTGATAGAGCGCGCGGGCTGGCGTGGTGTCCTTGACCAGCGCCACGGTTCCCTCTATCCGCACTTGCCCGCTAAACGGCGCCTGCCAGCGGCGCACGCTGTCTAGCAGCGGCGCTTGTGCTAGCGCCTTCTGATAGATGGCCGTGTAATCAGAAATGATGCCGGTGGCATCCACCGAGCCGGGGCCGATGGGCACGAGCGTATTAGCGCTGTTCGGGTCGAAACTAGGCACGCCGTTAACGAGGCGATTGAACAGCACCGCGCCACCGCTCACCAGGTCCGGCAGCCCGTCGCCATTAACATCGCTGAAATAGGTAGACCCCGTGGTAAACGTCTCGGCATGGTTATAGAGGGCACTGAGCCCCACATAGACCTCGGCCCCGCCTGAGATAGTGAAGTCGAAATCGCGGCCGATGCCGGGGGCCTTCAGGGTTGTAAGTTCCACCTCCGGGCCGAAGGTGGTTGCGGCCGCACTCGAAGGCCCAGACTTGTTGAGCCGGAAATATACCTTGCTACTACCAGGATCGAGGGGATTCCAGTCTCTCCTGTATACCTTGTCGGGCAGGTTGTCACCGTTAAGGTCGATCATCGCGAGCACAACTTCCGTGCTGTTGACGTTGAAGCCGAGCTTGCCGCCGCCCGACATCTGTTTGGTCGGGCTGTTGAGATTGAACCCGATATAAACGTGCCCGCCGCCGCCTGTGCTCACCGCCCCGCTCAGGGCGCTGGCCTGTCCATCTAGCAGCACAGCACTGGCAGAAATATTGTCGTCCTGAGTGGACCATGTGGCGCCAGGCTCGAACCCCTTGTAACGTGTGCCATCGCGTATGTCGTCGTAGTAGCTGAAGTTGTGAGTGAACTGGGCTGCCGAGGGTTGGCCGGCGTCAGCGCCACTCTGGGTGACGGACCGTAGTACCGTCTTCTTGAAAGCACGCTCCTCGTAAAGGAAATCGTAGCGGCTGATCAGGTCGTTCTTGAACCTGACATCTATACGCTTGAGCAGTGCGGCTGTGACCATTTTGAAGCCGCCCCTAGCGTCGATGATGACGTCGGCCCGCCGCGCGTAGCTCGTCTTGCCGGTGAAGTTGGACACGTTCTGCAATTGGTCGTCGCGAAAGAACGTGACCGTGTAAGGGCCAAGGGCGTCGTTTGACTGAGTATAGTTGATCGACTTAAGGTAGAGTTGATAGCCGGCGACACTGCCCCCGCTGATCCCTGTGTCGGTGACGCGCTCATATTCGTATTTCACCCCGTTACCATGCAGGTCGCGCACCTCAGTAAGTGCCCACTTGAAGATGCGGCCTCCGCCGTCGGTGAGAGTGGCATTGGCGAGGGGGGCGTTGCTCCGATGGTCGCCCCCGTAGAAGAAGCGCACGCCCCCCTTGTCTACCACCTCCCACCGATAGTTGGTGGGACTATCGCCGTGGCGAATGATCTTCTTGAACTCACCCTCCACACGACTTTGGAATGTTTGATTCCGTACGCGCGGTTGGAAGTCGCCCCTGCCGGCGAGTGGGGTAAGTTGCATACCGTCAAGCACGTAAGTCTCGGTTTCCAGGGTCGCATGGTAGCGTGGTACACCCCAACGGGTGTCGGCAGCGATAGCTGAGGTTCCTAGATCCCAGCCAAGCCCCATCCAGCCATTCGCGCCTGCGGAGTTATAGGCGACGCTAAGCTCCGGCTGCAGGCCGTTGCGACCCTGCGGCACCTCTATCGGGTAAGAGAGCCACGCTTCGCCGCGGTTGTTGACCTGTGGCGGCTCGATCAGGGTTACGCCGGCGGCAGGGTTGCCGTCAGCGATGCCCTGAAGGCTGTTTGGGTTGTATGACAGCGGCGCGGCACCATCGGGAGAAGCCCCAGCCCCAGCGGCAGCGGCCATGGTGACCCCTACGATGTACTGCTCAAGGGGTGCGAGAAGCAGAGACAATAGCAGGGTAAGGCGCAATAGAATGCGAGCTAGCCGTTTCATGGGACATCTCCTTCTTTGTTGGGCACTTGGACCGTTCTTCGTTTGCGAATAGAGCCGGGTTACCTACAAATGCTGGGTTGCGGAGAGGGGGACTCTACGGGCAACACCTGAGCTTTCGGAGTGGGACTTGATTCTTGGGCTTGCTGATGGATGTCCTCGACGGCGAACACAGCTATTGGCACCTCACCTGTTTGCAGGCTAAACTAAAGCCCAGTACAAACAACCAGCAAGACATCAAGTCACCCGTGTCCTATAGGCCATGGGCCGCGGAGACACAGGTGTAGAGCCAGCTTTATAAGGCTGGTCTCGTAAGCTCTACTAAAGGTAGAGTGCTTTCAAGTATATCAGTATAAGTGTATCGAGTCAATAGTTAATGTAGCATGATTTATTAAGCAGTGTGAGTTTACTGAAGAGTGTGTCCAAGCGGGTTGAAATACACGGCATGAGGGGTGAAGTTAAACCATGCTCACCTCGACAAACGCCTATTGCTGGAAAGCACGACTCATGTTGGTAGAGGAAGCATCATCCCTATTGTGCGTGCCTGCGAAGGCGATACAGAAGTGGGTGCAACAAGGTGTCTTGCCACGGAGGAGCGGCTTAGGCCGCAGCACTTCCTGTTCGACCGCGCCGCCCTGACCCAGAAACGGAAGGAGTGGCTTGCCAGCGGAGGCGCAGCGTCTCTGCTGGGTAAGGCTGAGGAAGATATGGGGTAAGTAAAGTGGTGAGGCCAGCGGGCAGAGGCTAGTGCTGGTCGGTCTCGCTTCTGGTACTCGACAGCAGAGGCGCTACACCTACTTGCCTGGTAGTGGGGTAGACGAGCGGGGGCGAGGAGCGCAACGTGGCGCGAGCAGTCTGCCGACCGGACGAGCGGTGGGCTGGCACAAAGTAGTCGTCAGAACGCATAGCACATTAAAGTAAGAAGGTACGAAAGAAGAGGCGGCTCAAACGCACGAGCCGCCTCTTCCTTTTCGTCGTATTGGTACTGATTGGCATTACCATTCCTGCGTTGGCGGCCACAAATTATGAAATCGGCGCCAATAACTATGAGATTAACCACGTTTCAGTCCAATCGCCTCATGTGGGGGAAGAGGATGACGTCGCGGATGGAGTACTTGTCGGTCAGCACCATCGCCAGGCGGTCTATGCCCACTCCCATGCCGCCGGTAGGGGGCATGCCGACCATGAGGGCGGTCACGTAGTCGAGGTCCATCTGGTGGGCCTCTTCGTCGCCGCCTCGCCCGGCCTCCACCTGCTCGCGGAAGCGGTCGTACTGCTCCAATGGGTCGTTTAGCTCGCTGAAGGCGTTGGCGATCTCGAAGGTAGAGACGAAAGCCTCGAACCGCTCGACCACGGCGGGGTCGCCGGGCTTGCGCTTGGCTAGGGGCGACACCTCAAGCGGATAGTCCAGCAGGAACGAGGGCTGCACCAGCAGTGGCTCGATAAAGTGGCCCTGTAGCTCGTCCAGCACCTTGGCGCGGCTCGCCCCGGTCTCAACGTCCACGCCCTTGCGCTGGGCGAGTGCGACCAGCGCCTGGGTGTCGGGGTACTCGGCTATGTCTATGCCCGATTGTTCGCGTAGAGTGGCGCGCCAGTCAACGCGAGGCCAGGGCGGGGTGAAGTCGAGGGGCTGGCCCTGGTATTCAATGCGGTAGCTGCCATGGACCGACATCACCATGCCGGAAATCATCTCCTCCAACAAGGACATCATGGTGTTGTAGTCGGCGTAAGCCTGGTATAGCTCCAGCATCGTAAATTCGGGGTTGTGCTTGATGTCAACGCCCTCGTTGCGGAAGTCATGCCCGATTTCGTACACGCGCTCGAAGCCACCCACGATGAGACGCTTTAGGTAAAGCTCGTCCGCGATGCGCAGGTAAAGGTCCTGGTCCAACGCGTTGTGGTGGGTCACGAATGGGCGGGCGGCGGCACCCCCATACAGCGGCTGCAATACAGGCGTCTCCACTTCGAGGAAGCCGCGAGAGTCGAGGTAGCTGCGTATGTAGGTAACCATGCGCGAGCGCACGCGGAACGTCTCGCGCACTTCCTCGTTGGCTACGAGGTCGAGATAACGCTGGCGGTAGCGGGTCTCGGTGTCGGTGAGGCCGTGCCACTTGTCGGGGAGAGGTTGCAGCGCCTTGGAGAGCAGGTGGTAACGCAGGACGTGCAGGGTAGGCTCGCCGGTGCGGGTGCGGAACATGAAGCCCTCGGCCTGCACGAAATCGCCCAGGTCGAGCAGGGTGTTGACCGCCTCGTAGTCCCAAGGCTTCTCCTGCAAGTCGTTGATGCGGAAGAAGAGTTGCAGGCGGCCCGACTCGTCCTCTATGTGCGCGAAGGTGACCTTGCCGCCGGGCCTGCGCAGCCGCATGCGGCCCACCACGGTGACTACCGGGTTGGTGCGCTCCTCACCCTCGGCAGGCTGCACGCCCGAGTTGGCGGCCTCCCACTCCTCGAAGACGGCGAGAGCCTCCTGCGCGGTGTGGGTGCGGTGGGAGCGGGGCGGGTAGGGTTCGAGGCCCTGTACGCGTAGCTCCTCCAGCTTGGCAAGGCGCACTCGCTCCTGCTCGCCCATGTTCAGTTCGTCGCCGTAGTCTCTCATGTGGCTGTTACCTCTCCATGTATTGCGGTGCATTCTACGGGAAAACAAAAGAGCCGGACAAGGCCGGCTCTCCTGACGTTCGTGTCGGGCACCGGCGGGCTATTCTACTTTCAAGATGGCGAATTCTTCAACGCCACCGGGGGTGTTGGCGCGCACCTTGTCGCCTTTCTTGCGGCCCATGAGCGACTGGCCGACCGGAGACTCGTTTGAGATGCGACCCTGGCGCGGGTTGGCCTCCGCCGAGCCGACTATCATCCACTCGTAAGTGTCGCCCTCGGAGTCTTTCACCGTGACGCGCGAGCCGAGGCCCACCATGTCCTTGGGCGCGCTTTCGATCAGTTGGGCGTGCTGCAATATGTGCTCCAGAGTGCGTATGCGGCCCTCGATGAAGGCTTGCTCGTTCTTGGCGTCTTCGTACTCGCCGCTCTCGCTGACGTCGCCATCGAGCTTGGCCTGCTGTATTCGATATGCCACCTCGGGGCGGCGCACTTCCAGCAAATTGTGTAGCTCTTCTTCGAGCTTGGCTTTCCCCTCGGCAGTGAGGTGGACCGGCTTATCCATGACCATGATAGTACCTCTCTTGTTGCGCCCGCCCGGTGCTGCGCACATTAAGTAAAGAAAAAACTGAGAGGACGGGCGCTCTCAGCTCGGGTGCCTCTTTCGAGGTTGCACGTATTATACGAAGAAGGCAGCGATTGTGCAAGAGTTTCCACAAACCCATTAGTACTACCACAGATAGACCAATAAGGTTTAATAGGTGGACAAGCGGCAGTAGCTTCGCGCAGATGCCCTGTTAGCTACATGGAGGCCATCTATGTGGGTTAGCAGGACCATCTTCCCCTTTGTCATCCTGAGCGTAGCGAAGGATCAGGTGGGTAGGCGAGAGTCCTCAACGTACAGGATGATGGTGAAGAAAGGAACAGTGGTGCCCTAATTGAAAGAATCAAGAGCGGGTCACTGATCCTTCGCTACGCTCAGGATGACAGGGGGGAGTGTGGTCGCCTGCCTTCTAACGGGCACTCTTGCGAAGCGTTCATTTGTCCTGGGGTGTGAACTGGCGAATGATAGCCTCAAAGTCGCGGACGGTGATTTTCGTGGTGGACATTACACGTTTGCGGGTGGAAAGCATGCGGGGCCAGGTGAACAGACCGGCCAGGATGCCACGCAGGCGGGCGCGGGCGGCGGCACCGCGAATGTTGCGGATCGCCTCGGTTGCGAAGCGGAACTGGGCCTTCAGGATGCCCGGCAAGTGGCGCAGCAGGAATCTCAGGGGGAGGTCTTTGGCTAGCAGGTAGACGAGGTTGCGGCCCACGTAGTAGGAAGCGAGGCTGCCGCCACCGGTGGCGCTGAGGCGGTGGCGGGCGCGGGCCGTGGGCACGTAAACGGTGCGGTAGCCTCGCAGGCGGGCGCGGAGGTTGAGGTCAACGTCCTCGGCGTACATCCATAGCTGGGGGTCGAGCACTCTTCCCTGTGGGTTGGTGCCCCCGGCGCGGGCGAGGTCGGCCAGCATGGAGCGCCTGTAGGCGGCGGCTGCGGCGGTGGGGCCGAACACTTCCTCCTCGGTGTCGTACTGGCCGGTGTCGGGCTGCCACACGCCTCGGCTGTTGGGCACGCCATCGAAGCCGTAATAGTCGCCCGCCGAGTGAAGGGTGTCGGGGCGGTCGTAGAGCACCAGCTTGCTCGCGGCAAGGGAGGCCCAGGCGTTGCGGTCCAGGCCGCCGATTAGCTCCTCCAGCCAGGCAGCGTCGGGCACCGCGTCGTTGTTCAACAGCGCCAGTATCTCGCCACGCGCTTTAGCCAGCCCCAGGTTGCAGGCCGCCACGAAACCGTGACCTTTCTTGCCAGGTATGCGCAGGGTGACAACGTCGGGCGTGCGCGACAGCAACTTCTCGGTGCCGTCTGAGGAGGCATCGTCCACCACAATCGTCTCAAAGTCACGGTAAGTCTGCCTGCCGAGGGCTTCCAGGCATTCGGCCAGCATGTCAGCGCCGTTATGCGTGGGGATGATCACCGATACGCGGTGGGGGCGGGCGTGTCCCTCAAGTCCTATAGCACCGGCGTTGTGAACCTGCCGGGATGCGCTCACAGAGGGGTCCCGACGTGCGGGGCCGTTGACAGGTAATCGGCCAGGGCTTCCTGCCAGGGACGCAACACAATGCCTGCGTCTGCCCCGACTACATTCCTGAGAGTGGAGTAGTGTGCTGTCGGCGCTGGACGTTTGTAGTCGGCGAGGGCGGCTGGAGTCATAGGGATGTGCTCGCGGCCCGTGAGGCGCATGATCTCGCTGGCGTAGTCGAAGCGAGAGCATTCGCCCTCGTTGACAAGGTGGTACCAGCCGTAGAGGCCGGTGCCGGAGAGTTGGAAGAGTGCTACGGCGAGGTCTTCGGCGTAAGTGGGGGTGGATACTTCGTCGGCTACCACGCTGAGCGCACCGGTCTTGTCGGCGGCGCGCACGATCTTGTGTATGAAGCTATCGCCTTCCTTGCCGTACAGCCAAGACACGCGGGCGATATAGAAGCGGGTCATCAGGCGCTCGACGTAAATCTCCCCGGCGCGCTTGCTGGTGGCATATGCGCCTACCGGGCAGGGCGGCTCAAGCTCCGTGAAGGGAGTGCTGCGGGACTGGTCGAAGAAGACCATGTTGGTGCTGACGTAGATGAGTGGTGCGTCCGCCGCATTGCAAGCAAGGGCCAGGTTGCGGGTGCCCAGGCCGTTTATCTTGAATGCCACGTCCGGCTCGCTTTCGGCCCCATCGACGTTGGTGTAGGCGGCGGGGTGTATCACCAGGTCCGGCTGGAACTCGCGCACCGCCGTTATGATGGGTGCAGGGTCGGTGATGTCATGCGCCGGGCGGTTGAGGTGCAGGACCTCGTACCCGGCGGCCTCTGCGCGACGGACCAGCGCCTGCCCTAGCGTGCCTCGTGTACCGCTTATCGCTACCCTCACGCCTTACGCTCCCCACCAGAGGCCGATAGCCAGCGCCAGCACGGAGAGGGGCACCGCGGCCGACCAGACCATGCCCGCCGCCCCGCGCTCGCTCCTGCCGAGCCACAGGCGTTCAGGTACAAGGCGCATGGCGATGTAGGCGAACATGGCACCGCCCAGCAGCACGAGCACGGCCCAGGGGAACGCACCCGGCACCGGCAGCACCAGCAGCGCCCACAGCACCGACATGGCAACCTGTTGGAGCAGGCCCCCCGCGTAGAAGCCCGCACTCTCCTCTTGTAGACCGGCCTCGCGGCCCCGCCACCAGGGGAGGGAGATAAGGAGCACGCCCCCCGCGAGCAGCCGGACGAGGGTCTGCGCGGCGGACTCGGGGGCCGCGCCCAACTCCGATAGCCGCAACGAGCGATTGCCCAACACCTCGACCAACGCGGCGACTACCAGGAGGGCGGGCAGCAGGCCAGTTAGCAGCCTGCCTAGCTCCTGCGCGCCTTTGAGAGCGGCAAGCCCACCCTGACGCAGCCTGGCAGCGGCGGAGGCGAGAGGCTGCACGCAAATGAGGGCAAGTACCGTGACGATGTCGGTGGTTAGAACCTGCGAGCCGCCCGTAAGCGGATTGCCGGGCAGGGGCATCAACACCAACGCCAGCAACGGCCCCAACATAGCGAGCAGCCCCAGGGCGCTTGTGGAGCCAGATGCCGGGGTTGTCCCACTGTCGCGCCCCGCCAATTTGAGGATGTCGTAGGCGGGTTGGAGGAAGCTATAGCGCGGCGCGGCTAGACGGATGCGCTGCCTGCGGAGGAAGGGGCGTATGACAGAGACTAGCCACTCTCCGAAGAGCGCGAAGAGCAGCCCGAACAGCAGCCCTGGATAGAGCAGCAAGGCGAGCGACCATTGTTGTAAAGTTGTGAGCACCTCTGGCGGCAAGCGACGTACTCCCTTCTACAAGCAGGGAGTCTATCACATGGGGGTGAGGGTGGCAAGGCAGGGCAGGGGCTACTCGCCGCTGGTAGTAAGGTACTCTTGCAGGGCGTCCGCGTAGGCCTCGGCTATCGTCTGGCGGACCTCGTCGCGATTGAGGTATTCAGCTTCCTGGGGCGAGGTCACATAGAAGGCTTCGATCAGCACGCCGGGCATCTTGATGGCGCGAGGGTGGCGGGGCATCTCTGCCGGGCCTAGCAAGAAGAGGTGTCCGGGAGGCTCGCCGGGAGAGTCGGACCAGAAGTCGCTGCGCAGCTCGGACTTCTCTATGGTGTAACCTGCTGCCTCAAGTCTAGCCCACAGATGATCGAGCACCAGGCGACCAATGCGTTTGTTCTGCTGTGGGAAAAGGCAGTCCTCGGTGGCGCAATAGAGGGCCTGCAATCCCTTGCGCCTGGCGGGATTGGAGGCGCTGTTGGCGTGGATGCTAAGAAAGACCTCAGCGCCGAACTCGTTCATGATGTCGATGCGATGCTGCAAGTCGTCACTTTGCCCCTGCTCTACGCCATCGCCATTCACGTCGCCGGGCCAGGGAACGGTGAACTCCTCGCGCGTTTCTCGCGTCAGTCCGACCTCGGCACCGCGAGCTACCAGGATGTCGCGCAGTCGCAGGGAGATATCGAGGTTGAGTTCGTGCTCGGCCAGGATTAGCTTGCCTGTACTCTCATTGACGAGCACCGCGCCCATATCCTCACGCGGCCCGTGTCCGGGGTCCAGGGCGATGCGCCTACCCACCAGGGGCTTCCCGGCGTCCATCGTGGGGGTTGAAGGAGGGATCAGAGTAGCTGTAGCAGCAGGCGCAGGCGCGGAGGGTGTGGCGGAAGAAGGCGGCTCTGGCACACTGGGAGGAGTCCCAGTCGGCGCCGGTTCTACAGTCGCTGTGACTGACACGCCAGCCATGCCTGGTGTGGGCGAAGGGGAATTGGCCTCAAACAAGCAGCCTGACAAGAGCGAAGTCAGCAGCAGGAGCAGACAGAGGTGCGAAAGCAGGCGCGAGAGAGTGTGTTGAGTGGTCGTGTGGTTGGTGGAAGTCATGATTGAGGTAGCAGTGCGGTGAAAGGATGGCATCATTCAGCACCCTTGATGATGGCACATACCCACCAGGGAGTTGCACAACCAGGCGCGCGACTCTCAGGGTGGTAGAGGAGTCAAGGGGAACGGGGCCTTAGAGACTGAGGTCAGGAATTGGGAACGGGATAGTATAGCCGAGGTAGTATAAC
Organism: Chloroflexota bacterium; assembly: GCA_030914045.1. Lineage (GTDB taxonomy): Bacteria > Chloroflexota > Chloroflexia > QHBQ01 > JADMIH01 > JADMIH01. Next base: position 11,760 of record JALZHG010000040.1, read on the forward strand.
ACAGCCTGCCGAACGGGGTCCTGAGATTGTGTCATGGTGCTGGATGGTGCTGGATGGTCTTGGGCTAGATGATGTTCAAGTAAGATATCTGGACCAAGCCCCCACTTTGTCATTCTGAGCGTAGAGAAGAATCTCGTCCTCAACCCGGATGTTTCCTCTTTCTTACAGGAGAGTAGTGCCCAAAGAAAAAGGCTATTTGGGCACTGAGGGACGAGATTCTTCACTGCGTTCAGAATGACAAAGGGGGGGCTTGGTTCGTCCAATCCTACGGGCTGGGCGCGCTCGAGAGCGTCGTTGGCTGCTAGCGGAGGCGAGGGAGCACCTTGTTGATGAAGCGTTCCAGGTTGTCGGTGCGGGGGTAGTCCATGAAGCGGATCATGAAGTGACCGGCACCGGCGTCGCGGAACGACTCTAGCTCGCGGGTGACTTCGTCGGGATTGCCCGCCACGATGTGCAGGTGGCCCCAGCGGGTGGCCGCGGACGAGTCTTCCTCCACGCTGACCCAGGTGACCTGACCGTGCACGATGTCGGCGGGGTCGCGGCCCACTTCGGCGCAGTGCCGCGCCAGCACCGAGGCTTTGTGGGCGAACACGTCCACGGGAGCGAGGTCGGCGCACCACCAGTCGCCGTACTCGGCTACGAGCCTGAGCAGCTTCTTCTCGCCCATGCCACCTATGCAGAGCGGTATCCACTCGTCGGGGCGGGGTGAGCTATAGGCGTTGTCGATGCGGTAGTGCTTGCCGTGGAAGGTGGCGGGGCTATCGTTCCAGAGCGCCTTGATGATCTTGATAGCCTCTTCCGTCTGTTCGACGCGCTCGCCAGGAGGCGCGAAGCGGTAGCCGAATTCGTGGTGCTCGCCCGGATTGTTGCCCGCGCCTATGCCTAGAATGAACTTGCCCTCGGTGAGCAGGAACATGTTGGTCGCCATCTTGGAGAGCAGCGCGGGGTTGCGGAACGCCTGGCCGCACACCATCGTGCCATATGTGAGGCCCGGATGCCTCCCCGCCAGCCACGCCATGTTGGTGAAGCATTCCAGGTGGGCCTGCTCCGCCCAGCCCATGTGGTCCTCCACCCAGATGGTGTCGAAGCCACCCTCCCGCGCCATCTCGATGTGCCGCTCGTTGGCCGCTATCATATCGCGGGCCAGGCTGATGTCGCGGGAGTCCACGCCGTCGGGCGTATAGAACAAAGCCGGCTGCATAATCCAGCCGAACGTCGGGTTGTCGTTAGCCAAGATAATTCCTCCTCAAATATGGGTACGGGTAATCTACAGCAGCAAGCCGGGTGCCAAGGGGCTAAGAATGGAGACGGAAACGCCAAGACGCCGAGACGCCAAGAACGCGCCAAGATGATTATTGTTCGTTCACCGCAGAGACGCAGAGAGCGCAGAGCTTACGCTGAGATCGTGATTGTCTGGTGAAGGAGGGTAAGGACAGCATCTTACTGTACAAAGCTGCCCCTACAAAGAACACCCTCCACTATTCTCTGCGTAACCTCGGCGTCCTCTGCGTCTCTGTGGTGAAAACGTTAATTGTCTTGGCGTGGTCCTTGGCGTCTTGGCGTCTTGGCGCTTCCGTCTAATCTCCCCCAATTGTTGACCTTGCATCTGGTGGGGCTGTGGTGCATAATAGCGAAACGGCGTGCAGGGTAACCGAACAGCAGAAAGGCCGGCTCGATGCGCTACCTGGGTAACAAAGACAGCTTGCTGCCCTTCATCGACGAAGTGCTTGCTATGCACGGAGTGAAAAGCACGCGGGATAAACCGCTCTGCGTGTGCGACCCTTTCACCGGCACCACCTCCGTCGCCCGCCACCTAAAGCGGCTCGAATGGCAGACGGTCACGGGCGACCTGATGACCTACTCCTATGCGCTGCAACACGCGTATATCGCCCTGAACGAAGCCCCTGTCTTCGCCAACCTGGTGAACGCAGGCGTGCTTGACGGCAGCGTGAACCTCCCCGTGCCTCTCCATCGCGTAATCGCGCACCTGAACAACCTGCGCGGCGTGGAGGGGTTCTTTTATTGGAACTACTCGCCGGATGGGCCAGAAGGCAGGCGCTATTTTACGTCTGGCAACGCCCTGCGCATCGACGCGATAAGAAACACCATCAACTGGTGGTGGGAGCGGGGCTGGCTGACCGAGTCGGAGCGATTCTTGCTGACCGCGGCTTTGATCGAAGCGGTGTCGAGGGTGGCGAATATCGCGGGAACTTACGCGGCGTTCCTCAAGCGATGGGACTCGAGGGCGCGCAAGCCGCTGATGCTGGCCGTGCCGCAGGTGGTGCACAGCGCCTACGAGCACCGGATCAACCTGGCCGACGCCAACGAGTTAGTGCCCAACACCGATTGCGACTTGCTCTACGTGGACCCGCCTTACAACACGCGGCAATACTGCACCAACTACCACCTGCTTGAAACGCTGGCCGTGGGCGACGAGCCGGAGACGCGGGGTGTCGCGGGGCTGCGCACCGACGCCGAGGACAAGAGATCGGCCTATTCCAAAACGGGGGCCGCTGAAGAAGCGTTGTCGAAGCTGGTGACAGGCTCTAAGGCGAAGTGGGTGCTGGTCAGCTACAACAGCGAGGGTGTGATACCACACGACAAGATTGTGGATATCCTGTCGCAACGTGGCAACGTGGAGATATACGCCTGTGAGTACCGCCGCTTCCGCTCCGACGCCGACGGTGAGAACCGCCAGTACAAGCCCAACAATACGGTGCAGGAGATGCTGTACTGGGTCGGCTAGCGCCGAATTCTTAATTTTTAATTCTTAATTCTTAATTGGTGTTGGACTTAATAGTAGCTTCTTTTGTGTGGGCACGATGCGTCGTGCCTTTGCGTGTCTATGCGGGGTTTTGGAAGGTTAGTAGTAACTTATACATACCACTTCGTTCTGGGAGGCGGGCATGCCGCGGCGTAAGCTTGATACTTTGCATGGGGGCAACCGAGGCGCGCAACGAGAAGCGCAGCCAATTAAGAATTCACAATTAAGAATTAAGAATTCGCCCCCGGCGTCCGCCCATCCTCGTAACAGGTTGAACAACCTGACGGGGAGTGAGTGGGTGCATTTCCTTTCGTCGGTCGAGGCTACCGCGTTCCCTACTACCGGGCCGCAGTCGTACGGGCACAATTTGCGGCGGGTGCACCCATCGCCCAAGCCGCCCCAGTTGATGCGGCGGCTGGTAGAGTTCTTTACAAAGGAGGGGGAATGGGTGCTCGACCCTTTTATGGGGGTCGGGGGCACGCTGCTGGGGTGCTCGCTGGCGAACCGGAACGCGGTGGGGCTGGACCTGTCGCCTGAGTACGTAGAGGTCTACAGGCAGGTGGCGGGACAAGAGGGGTTGGGGGCGCAAGCGGCACTGATTACGGACGCGCGGCGAATGTTGGAGCACGCTGAGGTAGTGGGTCGCCTGTTCGACATGGTGCTGACCGACCCTCCCTACGGGGATATGATGCGGCGTCCGCAGAGCGGGGAGAAGAAGAAAAAGACGGGCCTCTCCTCGCCCACGCCCTTCACGGGCGACCCTGCCGACCTGGGTAATCTCTCGTATGAGGCGTTCCTGGAGGAGTTGGTGGGCATCATGGGCAAGGCGCTGGCGGTGCTGAAGCCTTCGGGGTACCTGGTGCTGTTCGCCAAGGACTTCCAGCCCACCGAGCACCACCACAACCTGCTGCACGCCGACATCGTGGTGCGCCTCTCCAGGCTGCCGGAATTGGCCTACCGTGGCTGCAAAATCTGGTACGACCAGACCCCACGCCTGTACCCCTTCGGCTACCCTTACCGCTTCGTAGCCAACCAACTGCACCAATACATCCTCATCTTCCAAAAAACAACTTAAAAGACGGAACCGCCAAGACGCCAAGGACGCCAAGAGCGCGCCAAGAGAAATATGATTATTCACCGCAGAGACGCAGAGGACGCGGAGATTACGCGGAGAATAGTGGATGGTGTTCTTACTGGAGCAACACTGCGCAGTAAGATGTTGCAGCTTCCGCTTTCTAACAAGCACAATCTCAGCGTAACCTCTGCGCTCTCTGCGTCTCTGCGGTGAATAATCCTTATTACCTTGGCGCTATTCTTGGCGTCCTTGGCGTCTTGGCGGTTCCGTCTCCTCCCGGTTTGTTGTGCGGGATACATTTGTTATACTAGGGGGCTATAAACCAGGAGGAGATGAGTGAGTAATTATCTAATTGACGTGCATCTCTATATGGAAAAGGGGATGTACGAGCGGCTGGTGGACCGGGCGCAGGAGCTTGGGGTGCCTTTGAGCGCGGTGGTGCGCGAGGCGGTGGTGGAGTACTTCGCCAACATCCCAGAGGTGTCCGACCGCAGCGGCGACATGCCCCAGCCGGAAGACGCCATCTGGCAGATACCCACCTTGAGCCAGTCATTCGGGGCGCTCAACGTGCCCGGCATGGGCGGCAACGGAGGTAATCGCTGATGCGACGCCAGCACAGGCTCATTTTTGTGAACACCAGCGGCTGGCTGGCCCTCTACAACCCCAACGACCCCAACCATGCCGCCGCCCGCGCCCTCTGGGACGACCTGCGCAACCAGCCGGTGCGCTTCGTGACCACTGACTACGTGCTCGACCAGGTGTTCACGGCCATGAAGATGTTCGGCTCCCTGGACGCGGCCCAGGCGATTTACACGGTGGTCAACAACACCTCCCTGCTGCGCTTCTTCATGACCGACAGCGTCATCTTCGAGCGCGCCTGGAAGGTCTTTGTGGACGACGAGCACCCCCAGTTCACCTTCACCGACTGCATCAACTACGCCGTTATCCAGTACCTAGGTGCCGACGAGGTCTTCACCTTCGACCCGAGTTTCACCGCGCCAGGGTTGATCAGAATTCCGTCTTCAGGTGCCAGGGGATAGGGCTGAAACGTGAAACGTGAAACGTGATGCGGCTTGCTCTTTAGGGTGCGTGAATATGATGGTGCTTCTATAGCAGAACCCCGCTCCCCCTGTCATCCTTCGCTACGCTCAGGATCTCAGATGCGGCCCTTGTCCCTGTGCTGAACGCTCAGCACCATATTCCCGCCTTCAACAGCGTCCTTGTACCACCTTCTTGAGATCCTTCGCTACGCTCAGGATGACAGAGGGAAGTGTTGGTTCCGTGCAAGAAACAGGGTCGCCTCAAGTCACGAGGCGACCCTGTTAAATTTGGCGTACAATGCTTCCCTTGCCGCATCACGTTTCACGTTTCACGTTTCAGCCCCCGATGTGCGACATCTCCACCTTCGTCCGCCTCACCGTTTCCAGGGTGCGCAGGTCGGAGTAGCGGTCGGTGCGACGACGCCAGAGTCTGGCGACGAAGGCCGATAGCTCCTCGTCCGTGCTGCCGGAGCGTAGGAGGGCGCGCAGGTCGTGCCCGTAGTTACCGAAGAGGCAGGTGAAGAGTTGACCTTCCGGCGAGAGGCGGGCGCGAGTGCAGGTGCCGCAGAAGGGCTGCGTTATCGAGGAGATAATGCCGATTTCTCCGCCGCCATCCAGGTACCGGTAACGGGAGGCCACCTCGCCCACGTAATTCGGCTCGGCGGGTTCGATGGGCATCTCAGCGTTGATGATGCGCACGATCTCCGAGGCGGGTACCACGTCGTCCATGCGCCAGCCGTTGGTGGTGCCCACGTCCATGTACTCGATGAAGCGCAGAATGTAGCCGGTGCCGTGGAAGTAGCGCGCCATCGGCAGGATGCTACTTTCGTTCAGGCCCCGCTGGACCACCATGTTGATCTTGATCGGCCATAGCCCGGCCTCCCGTGCGGCCTCAAGCCCTTCTAGCACCCTGCCAACGGGGAAGTCCATATCGTTCATCGCCCGAAACACCGCGTCGTCCAGCGAGTCGAGACTTACCGTGAGGCGCTTCAGCCCGGCCTCCTTCAATGCCCCAGCTTTCTTCGCGAGGAGCGCGCCGTTGGTGGTGAGAGTGAGGTCCTTCAGCCCGTCCAGCGGAGCGAGCATAGAGATCAGCTTCTCCAGGTCGCGCCGCACCAACGGCTCCCCGCCCGTAATGCGCAATTTCTCGACACCCACGCCGACAAAGACACGGGCCAGGCGGGTAATCTCCTCGAACGTCAGCAGGTCGGCGCTGGGCAGGAAGTGGAAGTCGCGCCCGAACACCTCCTTGGGCATGCAGTAGGTGCAACGGAAATTGCACCTGTCCGTCACAGAGATGCGCAGGTCGTGGAGGGGCCGATTCAGTTGGTCAATTATATTGTGCATTTGAGAATTGGGATTTCGGATTGCGGATTTGTTGGAGTTCGTGTAAATCCGAAATCCGAAATCCCAAATCACCCGGCTCCTATTCCTACCCAGTGCTCGCCGTCTTCGAAGTACTCTTTCTTCCAGATGGGGACGCGTTCTTTGAGAAGATCGAGGGCTTCGCTGCACGCCTCAAACGCTTCGCGGCGGTGGGGAGAGGAAGCGGCTATAACTACGCTTGCCTCGCCTATCGCCAATTTGCCGACCCTGTGCCGGATCGCGATACCGTGCAGGCCCCACTTCTCCGCCATCTCGCGGCCTATACGCTCCATCTCGGCCACGGCCATTTCCTCGTAAGCCTCGTATTCGAGCGAGACTACCTTGCGGCCGCCAGTGTTGTCGCGCACCGTGCCGGTGAAGGTCACCACGGCCCCGATGCTGCCCACCAGAACGATGTTTACAAGGTCGTCGGTGGAGAGGGGTTCTGTTGTTATGTCAAATGAGCCGGACACTTCAGTGGTGCGGGCGGACTGCGGCTCAGAGGCCGTAGCGGGAGTTGTATCCAGAGACACGTCAGCCTCCACTCACGGGCGGGATGAAGGCTACCTCGTCGCCATCGGAAAGCTGGGTGGTGGGACGAGCGTACGTTCCATTCACCGCGAAGGCGGATATAGTACCCATCGGCTTCAGGGGCGGGTATTGGACCTGGAGCGCGTCCCAAAGCTGGGCCACGGTGGTGCCCGGCTCTACCTGTGTTACGCTTTCGGAGGTGCCCGCTGCCTCGCGAAACGTGGCGAATAATCTTACGGTGACTTTCATTGCTCTCTTCTCGTAAATGCGGCCAGCGAATGCTGCTGTCTATGATTCTACCACACACGCGCACTCATCACTAGCCGTGGTTTGTTGCATGGGAACGTGCAGCGGCAAAGTTGCTCAGGTAAGCAGGACCAAGCCCCTACCTTGTCATTCTGAACGCAGCGAAGAATCTCGTCCTACAGCACGGTGTTTCCTCTTTCCTACGGTATTTAGTTGCTTTAGGAAAGGTGGTACTTGGGTGCTGTAGGACGAGATTCTTCACTGCGTTCAGAATGACAAGAAGGGGCTTTAGCCGTGAAGGACGAGATTTCTCACTACGTTCGAAATGACAAGGTCCGGCCCTGCTACCCGTATGTGTCGCTGACGTGTATGACATAGCTTGGACTTGCGCACATGGCGGTTGTGAGCGCCGGCAAAAGGCCACTATGTCCTGCCCCGCCACTGGAGGAGGAAAACGGCAGCGATTACGAGCAAGCCGCCTAGCATCTGGGGCCAGTCTATAGCTTCGTGGAGGACGAAGAAGGCCAGCATGGTAGCCACTACAGGCTCGAATGTGGCGAGGATGCTGGCAACCCCTGCATCCAGGTAGCGGAGGCCGGTCACGTAGGCTGCCACGGCCCCCAGCGTTTGCACCAGGGCGAGGACCAGCAGGAGGCCCCAGGCACCGGGGTTATCTCCGCGGACGAGCAGTTGGTCGAGACCTGTCCAAGCATCGGGGTTATCTCCGCGGACGAACCGTTGGTCGAGGCCGGTGACGAAGGCCAGAGCCAGGAGGCCCAGCACACCGATGCTATAGATGTAGAAGCTGGTGGTGGCTACTCCATAGCCACGGTTGAGGGACACCTTGCCCAGGATGCTGTAAAGGGCGTACGCAAAGGCCGAACCTAGCCCGCACAGCACGCCCAGGGCGTTCACGCCGAGCAGGGCTGGATCGTAGGCCCGCGACATCAGGAGCACGCCCAGGAAGGTCAGCAACAGGGCGGCCAGCTTGCGCCTATCGAAGCTCTCCCCCAGGAAGCGCCAGGCCAACACGGCGACAATTATGGGCGCGGTATAGAGCAACACCACCGCGACGGCCACGCCCACCAGCAGCACCGAGTAGATGTACAGCGGGTAGAAGGCGGTTACCCCCAGCAGACCAAACGCGAGAAACATCGGCAGGTCGGCCCGTCGCACCCGCAACAACCCCCGCCTGCCCGCGCCCAGGGGCAGGATGATGCCCATGACCAGGCCAAGCGCAAGCGCAGCCAACCCGCCCCGCCAGAAGACGATTGCCAGTGGCGTCAGGTGGAACTGCTCCGTGCCGAAGCGGTAGAACGTGCCCAACGTGCCCCACAAGCCCGCGGCCAGCAGCACTAAGAAGATGCCTCGTTGTCGATTGCCCATAGGATAATTACGAATCACGAATTACGATTTACGATTTACGAATTACAGGTTGCAAGCAGTATCCCATTGATGAGAGTGAGGCGCAAGAACAAAGGGAGCAGGTGTTGACCTACTCCCTTTGCGTCTCCGTAATTCTTAATTAGTAGTTCGTAATTCGTAATTACCCGCTACTTGCCGATAAAGACCTTCCAATCGGCTTCTTCGGGGACCTGGCCGTTGTCGAGGCGCTGCCGCCACTGTTCGTTGGTGAGGCGGTTGCCAGAGGGCTGCACGAACTCGTACTGGCTGTAGATGCCGCCGCGAGCCAGCACCAGCTTGCCTTCGACCGGCACCACCACGTAGATCTCCATGATGCGGCCCGTCGCTTCTTCGAGGGCCTGGTCGAGTTGAGGGCCGCCTGTTGCCACGTCGGCTACTACCGCGGCGTCCTGGTCCTGGAGGGTGCCCCGACCCTGCCCGCCCTCATCGAGGTCGGAGGCGGCGATAGTCAGGTGCTCTATCCGGCCACCGTAGTACTGGATGAGCGCGTATTCTTCTTCGGTAAGGGCCTTGTTTTCAAGCTCTTTCTCGCTGATGCGTTTCAGGTCGAGGGCCAGGCTCTCGATCTGGTTGAGGGTGTTGAAGTCCGATATAGCGGCTGCGTCCTCGGTCTTTTCGAGCAGGCCGCGTGACAGCAGGCCGTCGCGGGTCATGGCTGCGAGAGCGGCTATGCGGGCGTAGAACTCAGGCTCAGGCTCCACGTAGCCCTTGATCGTCTCTGGCGGCCCGCCACCGGCCTCGGCCATCACCTGCTTCGCGTACAGGATGGTGTCGTGCTTTAGCTCGGTGTAGCTGCCCAGCACCGTGTTCAGGTTCTTGCGCGCCCAGGTGTCGGTGGTCATGAAGCTGGGGTAGCCGCTATCCGGGGCCTTCGGTTCCAGCAGCGGGCGGAAGGTGTAGAGCCACGACCAGTAGAGGTTCTCGGTCCACTGGGAGGTGGGTAGCTCGCTAATCTGGCCGCGCACCTTGTCTAGCTGCGTGTCGAAGTTAGCGTACTGGGTCTCGCCCATGTCCTTGAGGATCTCGTAAGCCTCCTCCGAGCCGAAGGCAGCGGGCACGTCGAGAGCTTTGGGCAGGGAGCGCTGTTCAGAGAGGGTGCCCACGTTGCGCCAGATAAGCTGGCCGAACACGTACTCATCCAGGGTGAACCGCTGCCCCATCATGCGCATGCCCTTGGTCACGGTCTCTTTGTCCTCATCGATGTAAACGAACATCGAGTTGATACGCGGCCCAGCCAGCGACCTGGCGGCCTCCTGGAACTTCTCGACGTTAGCCTCCGAGACGAGATCGGCCAGGCTGGGGCCAGCGCCTATTGACTGCTCGATGACGGGAGAGTAGTCGCGGAAGGTAAGGTCGTCAGCGCCGCCCACGAAGAAGGCGGTCGGCTCGTAGATGCGCGCCCATGCCTCCTGCGCCGTGGTGTCTTGAGCGTCTGCAGTCTCCAGCGCCTGGGTCATGAGCAGGGCCGATTTGGTCTCCTCAACCGACTTGAGGCGGAAGGTGATGCGGCCGTACCACATCATGGCGCGGAAGTAGCGCGACAGGTCCTCGGAACGGGTGTAATGCCCGCGTGGCTTGTACTGGCCGTAGTCCTCCACGAACTCGTCAGGGTTGCCGATAGCCATGACCGCCGAGGGGGTAAGGCCCTCATGCCGGTCGATCTGCTGAAGCTCCTGGGCCACTTCCGCTTCTACATAGGAAGGCACAGGGGCGTTGGCGTCCAGCAGCCGGGCGGCTACGGTGAAGTAGGCAACGTTGCGGCGGGCGGCCTGCTCACCATCGGTGCCTTTAAGCTCGTCGTACTGGGCCTGGCTCGCCTTGAGCAGCCCGTCGGTCAGCTTCTCCAGGTCGGAGATGAGGTACCTGGTCTCGGTGGAGCGCAGGATTTTGTCGAAGATGAGATGGTAGACGTGTAGCACCGAGTCGGTGGTCACGAACACCGGCTGCTGGGTGTAGCGTCCGTCTTCGTATAGCTGGTAGAACTGCTTGTGGCTCACTTCCTTCGGGAACTGGGCGGCGAAAGCGTACTGCGTGATCAGACCCTTCATCTCGTCGGAAAGCCCGAACGCGTCCGCGTTCGCCACGTTCGACAGGTCGGCCTCGACGGTATAGGGCGCGACCGCCGGGGTGACGGTGGAAGGTTGCAGGTTGTAGTCGGCGAAGCGCACCGCGTGCCGCACCGAGGGTGTTACGCCCGCCTGTGGAGTGGTTTGTGGCTTGCTTTCGGCGGTAGCCTCGCCCGTGGTGCCGGTGGTAGCCGTTGGCTTACCCGAAGGCGTGGTGGCCGTAGGATTGGCGATGGGTGTGGGAGTGGCGGGGGTATTCAGGTCGCAGCCCACGGTCCCCGTGAGTACCGCCGCGCTCAGACCCAGCGCGACGATGCGATTTCTAAAGTTAGCGTTCAATCGATTTCCTCCTATTACCTTTCTATGCTATGAATGGTTAGTTGTTTATCGTCATGTTTATTATCAAAGCTGTCATACTCAGCGGTGCTAACTGGGAGCAGGGTTACTACGGCACCCAAGAGTGTCCCTGTCATCCTGAACGTAGCGAAGGATCTCAGATGCTGCCTTATCCCTGTGCTGAACCCTCCGCACCATATTCGCTACCGTTCAACAGTGTCCCTACTCACCTTCTTGAGATCCTTCGCTACGTTCAGGATGACAGGGGGACTCTTGGTCGCTCCACATGAACACCGTGCACACCAAGCTACTCATCACTCATCACTCATCACTTCACCAGCAGCATCTTGCCTTCGCCCCACATGGCCGAGTAGGTGCCGGGGAGGGACTTTAGAAGCTCGAAGCCGAAGCTGCCGGTCCAGTGCCACAGGTTGACGTTGCCGGGGGCCTGTTCCTGGGCGGGGTTGGCGCTGTCGAACACGGCCAGCGCGGGCTTGGCGTTCGGAGCGAGGGGCACTACGGCGAGGTTGAGTATGGGCGAAGGGCGGGGCGAGCCGTGCCACAGGGGCGTGAGCGCGCCGTCGCGCCAGGTGTTGACGTAAATGTGCGGTAGGAAGTCGCCTCCCTCCATGTCCACCTTCATGCCGCCGTCGTCCGGGCGCTCCCAGGTGAGGCGGCGCTTCCACAGCGAGTAAACCAGGTCGGGCTTGCCGTCGGCGTTGACGTCGCCCACCGTATAGCCGGTGACGCGCCAGGTCGGCTCGCTATGCCAGGCCGTCTTCCAGGGGCCTTTGCCGTCGCCCGTCTGCACCGACAGCACGCCGCCGAGCAGTTGGACGCGGGTAGTAGCCCCGAGGCCCAAATCTTCGATTGAGGCGCGTTCCGGCGAGGTTGTCGCACGCTGGTACCCTATTCCGAGACCCGCTTGCGGCTGGTTCGCGTCCCAGAGGGCCTTCCATTGCAACTCGGCGGGCGTGCTCAGGGCCGCGCGCTTCAGCGTTGTTTGGCCGGAGGCATCGTCTGCCACTCGCATCTTGTAGCTACCTACCGTTATCTCCATCGGGATGAGCCGGGCGCTCTTCACCCCCTGCTTGTCCACCCGCACCGAGAGGGCAAGACCCTGCCGCGTTTCCATGCGAGCCATCTGGTCGAACAGGGCGTTGCCGAGCGAGTAGACCACGAGAGTTGAACGCGCTGGGCCGCCCTCAAGTTCCACCTTCATACCCTGCGCTACGTGCGGGTGAGCGCCCACCACCAGGTCGGCACCGGAGCGCGAAGCGAGCTTGCCTAGCTCCACTACCCAGCTATCGGGCTGCGTCTTGTACTCGTTGCCCCAGTGCATGAACACGACTACAATGTCAGCTTTCGTCCTGGCCGAAGCAATTTGCTCCGCGAACAGGTCCTTGTCGGCCTGGCTCGTGGGGTTGACGTAGCCTATGCTCGGTCGAAGCGCGCCGTTGTTCCACATGTCGTTAGTGATGATGTTAAGGATCGTTGTGTAGCCGAGGAAGGCCACCTTCACCCCGCGCACCTGGCGTATGATGGGTAACTGCCTGCCCTGCGCGTCCGCAAGCCCGAACGAGGTCATGCCGGAGGCACGGAGCGCGCTCACGGTCGATTGCAGCCCCGCCGCGCCGGAGTCGAGGGCGTGGTTGTTGGCGAGCGATAGCAGGTCGAACCCCGCTCTCGAAAGCGCAGGGGCGGAGCGGTCGTCGCCTGTGAGGTTCAGCTCGTTGGGTGCGGGTGGCGGTATCCTGATAGAGCCACGGCGCACCAACGGCCCCTCCAGGTTGCCCACGGCGAGGTCGGCGGACTGGAGCAGCGGGCGCACGGTCTCGAAGGGAGTGTCGTACCCCCTCGCGGCCACGGTGCTGCCCACGTACCGGCCAAGCATAAGGTCGCCCACGAATACCAGGCTCACCTCGTCAATGGAGGGCGCGGCCGTGCTGCCCGCGCGGGTGAAGGCCCCCGCGAGCACAGCCATTAGCAGCGATATGGCGATGGCAACTCTTATCAACGTAGTTAGCCCAGGCGTGTGAAGCGAAATCTGCTGTGACATCCGTGTGTATGTAATTGTAAGTACATGCTGGGAGTATTCTTCCCGACGCTTCCATTGTACCCTGTGGGGGAATGTGGATAAAGGGTAGGTCGGCTTATGGAGGCTACGACAAAGGAAGTAGGGATGGGGACGATGGACGATGAACGATGGACGATAGGAGTGTGCAGACTGCGCATGCGTTTCTCTTGGCCTTGTAGAGGCCGTATGCTCCACTGCGGATGCAAAGGCGAATACGAAGACCAAAGCTCCCCTTTGTCATTCTTCACTACGTTCATAATCTCGTCCTTCTCTTGGGTATTACCCTCTTCTTATGAGAGCGAGTGCCGCTTTCAAGAAAGGTGGTACTTGGGTACTGTCGGACGAGATTCTTCGCTTCGCTCAGAATGACAAGAGCGGGGGATGGTTCTCCTATCTGACCTTACAACTGCCCTGCTCAATTCGCGCCTGGGATTGACCAAACGTGAGTATTGTATTACCATTGGGCCGCTGGCTTACATGAGTTCAAGTGACACAACTATGAGTTCAACAGTGATGCGACGGGGGCGGTTGGTCCTGGCTATCATGGTTGGGCTATATTTGGTGCTATTCGGGTTCACTACGCTGACGTACACACGCAGCTTCACGAGCGACAGCATGAACTATGTCGATGTCGCTCGCAGTCTGCTGGCGGGGCGGGGGCTTGTCCAGTCTACCCTGGGGTTCAACACGCCCGATTTCTCACCCGACGCACCGATTCCCGGACCCTTCACCACCCAGCCACCGCTTTACCCGTTTAGCATTGCGCTACTGAGCGTCACAGGCGTAACCGGCGCGGATGCCGCTCTACTTGTGGCCGTGCTGGCTTATGGGCTGGTGCTGCTGTTGAGCTATCTGCTCGCGCGCATTCTGTATGACGAGCCGGTAGCCGTGCTGGTTGTGGCGACGCTGCTTTTCTACAAGCCCCTAGCATTCGTGGCCGACCACGCGTGGAGCGAGACGCTGGCCGTGTCGCTGGCGCTATTGTCCCTCTGGTTGCTGGTGCTCGTCATGAGAGGCAGGTTGAGCTTGTTCGCGGGGGCGTTGCTGAGCGGTCTCGCCGGGGGGCTTGCGTTCGCTACTAGGTATTCATTCGCCGTGATAGCCTTACTTGTAGTAGCGACTGTCGGCATGGCAGCCCTCATGAGCCGGGACCGCAAGCACAAGACGCAGAGGTTGGCAACCGGCACCCTGTACGTCGCGGGCTTTCTGTTGGTAGCCGGGCCGATGTTGCTGCACAACTGGGTGACGACGCATGCCTTGCTACCTTCGTACAACCCCGCGACCACCGGGCTGTTGGAGAATACCGGCAGGGCGCTTGAGACGCTGTTCGGGGGCTACGCGGAGGTGGGAGAAGTCCTGCACCGAGAGGTGGCCCTTGCGGTCTGTCTCGTTGCATTGTTAGAGTGGGTACTGTTCCGGTGCCGGGCCGGGAGCGGCGAGTGGTTGAAAGACGCTTTCGTTCGACGCGGACGTTACTTGCTTATAGGGTGGGCAGTGGCTTATAGCGCCTTAGTGGTATATCAGAGATCCATCTACCATTTCGATGAGCTAGATGCTCGGCTGTTGGTACCCGCAGGCGTCACGTTAGTCATGTTGATAGTGGCTTTCACAGTTCGCGCGCTCAATTTAAGTCCAAGAGTGGCTGTGACCGTTGCAATAGTGGCCGCGGTTGCCGCAGTAGGGCAGCAGTCGGCTAGAGTGTGGCTGCATGCAAGCCGGGGCACCGTACCTGAAAGGCCCTTGCCCGCGCATTTAGAGTGGCTGGCACGAAACACAACCGATGAGGACTTGATTATCTCCAAGGACGCGGTAGATGTACCCTTCTGGCTGGGGCGCTCAGGTGCGGTCTCGTACTCACCCTATCCTTATACGGTGCACCTACAGCACGGCAAAGTGCAGGAGCTAGCAGGCCACAAGTGTGCCGACTACCGGCGGCTATTCCTCGTGGCTAGCGTCACCAACCCCGACGAGCAACGCAACAGGCTGGACTACGGGCCGTACATTACGGACCTGGCGTCCGCGCGTTACGAGTCATACCCCGGCCTTGTACTGAGGGCACAACTGAAGGGTACGGCTATTTACGAGGTTGCGTGCAAGCCGCCTGGTTAGAACTCATTTCAAAACCCTGAAGATAAAGTTGTAGGGGCAGGGCCCTGTGCCTGCCCCTACAACCGGGCCGAAATCAGTTCTTCGCCCATGTTCCGGTATACCTAACGGGGTGGGTTTTGGAGCCGGAGTAAGATGGTTATTCCCGAGCCGCTGGAACTGGTCTGGAAATCGACCAGCGCACCGGTGTTGAGGTCGTAGGTAAACAGCGAGCGGTTGCCGGGTAGCTCGCTGAGAAGGCTGGCGGTCTTGACGCCTGAGCTACTCCGCACGGAGTCTACGGAGAGGGTCTCCTGGGTGAAGGGGTCTTCGTCAAGTACCTGGCCGCGCTTTAGCCTGGAAAGCGCCTTCGGGTCTATCCAGAACTGGCCGGTGCTGCCCGTGACGCCCGTGCCCGCCGACTCCTGAGCGTAGTCGCGGGAGTAGTGGATGGCCGACTTGGAGGTGAACGGCACCCAGTTCTTGCCGCCCCTGCCGAACGCGACCGAGAGGTCCATAGGGTAGACCATAGCCTCGTTGGGGTTGCTGCCCATGGGGTTTACGAAGGTCCATGTGCCGTTGTAATTCAACTGCTTGGTGCGGGCCACCCACGCGGGATTGGTGCCGGTCAGCCCCGGCACGTTGCGCTGCCTGTAGCCCAGCAAACGCCTCACGTATAGCTGGGCGTTGCCGCTGGCGGCGGTCTGCGGCGGGGTAAGCAGCGTAGTGTTATGCGTGGTCCGGGTGGTGGCGGCGATGAGCAGCCCGGTCTCGGTGTCGTAAGCATAAGAGTGATACGAGCCGGGCTTCATGCTCACGAAGCTGATCGCTTTGTAGATGGTGCCCTCGACCTCGTAGTTGCCCCGAAGGATACGCATGCCCTCGATGTTGGACTCCGCTATCTCAGCCAGCCGCGTCGGGTGTATCCATACTTCGTCGATTACGTCGCCTGGGGCCTTGCCGCCGCCGAGCGGAGCAATCGTGTACTGCCTGTCGATGCGGCTGTAGCTGTAAAGCGTCGTGGCGAGCACCACGTCGGTGCCTTCCACCGCTAGCACATCTACCTGGCTCAGGCCCTCGCCCGCCGAACTGCCGTCGGGGTCGCCAGGCATGTTGGTGCAAGTGAATTTGTTGCCCTGGTCGTCTTCCCAGTCGCCGTTCGGGTCTTCCTTGCACTTGGGTTCGCCTTTTGAAACGACGGTGGCGGCCGCCGCGTAGAAGGTAATACGCATCCCAGGCTTGACCCATTTGGGCGCGCCAAGCTCTCGCGTATTCGGCAGGTCGGTGCTCTTTATTTGCCCCTGATGCGGAAGCACCTGCTGGGGCTGCGCCTGTTGCAGGGCCGCCGTCTGGCTATTGCTGAACACACCCATCGGCAGACCTGCCACGGTGCCCATGTCGCCCTCGGCCAGGATGACGTCAGGTGTGGCGCTGGGTGGCGCTATGGTCAGCGTGGGTGTAGGGAAAAGTTCGACGGTGGGTGGGGAGGTCGGCACAGGCGTAGGTGTGGGTGGAGTGTCACCCCCGCACGCGGACAGGGCCGATGCCAATAGCGACACCAGCACGATGCTTCTCAGCATAGCATTCAACCTGGACAGGGCTTCCTCCTAACGCGCACAACAAGAGCACACCACAGAATAACGGTGGATTATAGTGCCAACAGCACTATTATAGCGGAGAGGAAATGAACTGCATAGATGCCAGAGCTTGTAGGCGAAGGCTCACGCAAACGTCACCGAGGCTTCTTGCATGACTTGTATCATGATACAATCGCTGTAATAGCAAGGAGTTTACAGAAGTAATGGATTACCTGCTACCGGGAAAACGCCATGCCTAAGTCTACGGAACTGCTGCCCCGCATCGTACTTGGATTGTGGTTGGCCCTGTTCTTCCTGCTGGGGTTCCAAACACTATTTAGCCGTGACTATCCAGCCAGCACCTGGCCGTGGATGGGCTATCTTGTTTACAGCTTGATATTAGGGGTTCCGCTCCTTGTCGTTGCTTTCCAGCGTGTGGCGGACCTGGGAATAGTCAGGTTGACAGTCTGCGCGGGATTCTTGATCGTCTTCAGCTATCATCTGTTTGACCTCGTGCATGACCTCAATTACGGGCGCGGCTGGTTCTGGATGTACGTCCGCTTGCAGATAGGCATGTTTGGAGATAGCGAAAGTTTCAACTGGCTTCAGGCTGTTCTGGAATGGTCCGGCAACCTGGACTGGATAAGGATAATCACCTATACCGGGGTGGGATACCTGGCGGCCAGGCACAAGGGGCTTTTGGCGGGGATTGCGGCGAGTATGCTCGTGGGCACAGTGGACAGCACATTCGGGTGGCTGGTGTTCCTGCCGGACGATGGAGACTTCGAGGCCCCGGCGTTGTCGTTCATCCTGGAATACCAGGCGTACGCGGTTGTAAGGGCTGTATTCATCCAGGCAGGCATCCTGGCGGTCTTCGGTCTGTTGGGAGGTTTGATCCAGCGACTGGATAGGCCCGCGTGGCCTCGGCACCATGTGCACGTACGAGAGAGGCGGTTCCGCCCCGCACGCAGGATAGCTTCTCGGAGCAGAACAGGCTGAGCTTGATATACCCACTTTCAATCCCTCCGCTGACAGATAGAAGATGGGGAGGGACCGGGCGCCACGCATTGCGCGATACACCCGCTTGGTGTAGAATGAGCGTCGGCACGGCTCTTCGGAGCACCTTTCGACTTCCAGCGCCGCATATCGCACGCGGCTAGAAAGAGCAGCATAGATGGCTCTTGAGCCATACACACCCGAAGACCAGGGCACCGACCCCGCCTCCGCCGACCCGTCTCAACCTGTGAACGTACTCATAGACCACCAGCTTGATGCCAAATACATCGAGCAGATTGAGGCTGCTGCCCCGAATGTGCGCGTGCTCACTACCTTTCCCAACACGGGCGTGGCCGACCCCATGCGCGGTGATGTGAACGCCCGCAGGTTCGAGGGGGAGCAGCTTGACGAGGTGCTGGCCCAGGCCGAGGTGCTGTTCGCGTTCGGCTTCCCGGTGGAATGGGTACAGAGGGCCCCGCGCCTCAAGTGGGTGCAACTCGCAAGCGCCGGGTCGGACCAGATGCAGCGGGCGGGCATATTCGACCTGCGCCCCGACCTGATACTCACCACCTCCAGCGGCGTGCACGAAGTGCCTATCTCCGAGCACATAGTAGGTATGCTGCTATACTTTGCGCGCAAGTTCCAGGTCGCGGTGCGCAACCAGCCCACCCACACCTGGCAGCGATACCAGGCAAGCGAGGCGGCGGGCAGGACCGTCTGCTTCGTGGGCTACGGCCCCATAGCGCGCCGCGCCGCCTTCCTATGCAAGACGCTCGGCATGAACGTGCTGGTGGTGCGGGCCTCAATCGCGGAGGAGCAGCCAGGCACCGAGCACGTGGACCGCTATTACCCCGGCTCTATGTTGAACCGGGCGCTCACGCAGAGTGACTATATAGTAGTAGCCGCGCCGCGCACCTCGGCCACCGAAGGTATGATAGGCAGAGAGCAGTTCGCCGCCATGAAGGAAGGGGCCGTGCTCATCAACATCAGTCGTGGGGCGCTGGTGGACGAGGACGCCCTGATAGAGGCGCTACGGGAGGGCAAATTGGGCGGCGCGGGCCTGGATGTGTTCCGGGAGGAGCCGCTGCCCGCCGACAGCCCCCTGTGGGACATGCCCAACGTGCTGGTCACACCACACGTGTCCGGCTCCTCGCCCCACTACAACGAACGCGCCACCGCCATCTTCGCGGACAACCTGTCCCGCTACACCCGTGGCGACCCACTGAGAAACCGCGTCATCAAGGAGAGAGGATACTGACGGATTTGGGATTTCGGAATGCGGATTTCGGATTTGTTTCGATTTCCGGCTAAATCCGAAATCCGAATTCCGAAATCCCAAATGGCAAGAACCTACGTCGCGTTTGACCTCGAAGCTACCGGGATGCAGCCGGACCGGGACGAGGTAATTGAGATAGGGGCTGTGAAGTTCCGGGACGGCCAGGTTATTGGCCGTTGGGAGAGCTTCGTGCGCCCTTCGCAGCAGATCCCCTACAAGGTGCAGCAGCTTACGGGTATCAAGCCCGCCGACGTGGCGCGCGCCCCGCACATCTCGCAGGTGGCTAACGATTTCATAAAGTTCGTGGGCGACTCGCCGGTGATAGGGCAGTCGGTGGAGCTTGACCTGGCTATGCTGGAGCGGCACGGGGTGAGGCTGCGTAACGTGGCGTGGGACACGTTCGAGCTTGCCACCTTGTTGGTGCCCGAAGCGGCGGTGTACAACCTGCGCAACGTGGCAGACAAACTGGGCGTGAAGCAGGAGGTGCGCGCCCACCGCGCCGTGGCCGACGCCGAACTGACGATGCGGGTCTTTCTGGCGCTGCGGGAGCGCATAGAGGAGTTGCCACTGGAGGTGCTGAGCGAGATAGGCAAAGCCACCAACCGTAGCGAGTGGCCCCTGCGCCTGCTTTTCCAGGAGGTCGAGCACGAGAAAGCCCGCACGGCATTTTCGGGAGGAATAGGCTCCTCGATACGCGCGCAGTTGCAGGCCAAGGGTCTGACGGACGCCGAGTTGGACGTGGGGATATTGCGGCAGCCCGACGAGGACATACAGTACGCACCTGTTGCCGCCGGGCATGAGGGCAAGTTCCCGCTGGACCACACCGAGCTAGAGAACATCCTCAAGCCGGGCGGGGCGATGTCCAAAGCGTTTGCGGGCTACGAGTACCGGCCCCAGCAGCTAGAGATGACCAAAGCTGTAGCAAGCGCGCTGAACAAGGGGCGGCACCTCATAGTGGAGGCGGGCACCGGCACGGGCAAGAGCCTGGGGTATCTGCTCCCTGCCGTGCTGTACGCCCTGCGCACCGGCGAGCAAGTGGTGATTTCCACCAACACCATCAACCTGCAAGACCAGCTATTCACCAAAGACCTGCCCCTCCTCCACCGTGTGCTAGAAGGCCCTCTCGCGGGCGGTAAGTCCGGCAAAAAGCAAATCCAAAATGGCGATGCAATTATCGAAGAGCCGTTCCACGACGCGCTCATGAAGGGTAAGGGCAATTACATCTGCTTGCGGCGATGGTACCAGTTCAGGCGCAGCGTGCCCTCTTCTGTCGAGCAGTTGCGGGTGATGGTGAAGGTGCTCATCTGGCTGCCGCAGACCGAGACCGGAGACCGCAACGAACTGCTGCTGCTCAACGAAGAGAACGACGTGTGGGGCCACCTCAAGGTAAGCGAGGAGGGGTGCCCGCCATTCGAGTGCCGGGTGCGCCAGAAGGGGCTGTGCTTCTTCGACCGGGCGCGCCGCCGGGCTTACGGGGCCAACGTCATAGTGGTGAACCACTCCTTGTTGCTGGCCGACCTGGCGATGGGCGGCGGGGTGCTGCCGGAGTATGACAACCTCATCATCGACGAGGCCCACAACCTGGAAGACGAGGCCACCGATGCGCTGGGCTTCACGGTGGACCGCCGGGGGCTGGTGAGGCTGCTGGAGGACCTGAGCAGCGGCTCGGCAGCCCGCTACCGGGAGGACGACTTCCTCACCGCCCTGCGCAATGCCCTGGCCGCCGACATCTCGAAGGGCCTGAAGGTGAAGGGCGGCAGCCGCGTGGAGGCGGGGGCCACGCGCAACCTGCTCACAGGCGTGGACGACGTGATCGCCAAGCTGCGGCCCAGTATAGAGCGGGCGCGGCAATCGACTGTGGAACTGTTCGGGCAGCTAAACTCGGTCATGGAAGTGTACCAGGACGAGCAGAACGTGTACGATCTGCGGCAGCGCATCACCAACGAGGTGAGGCGGCACGCGACCTGGGGCCAGGTGGAGATGGTCTGGGACAACCTGGGCCTGCAACTCAAGGAGATCGAGGACGGGCTGTCGCGCATCGGCACCGTGCTGGGCGACGTGGACTGGGACAACATTCCCCGCTCCGGCACCGGCGACGTGCCTGCCTACGCCGACATGCTGATAGAGTTGCGTGGCCTGATCACCAACGTGCACAAGATACGGGCCGACGCCAACGCCGCGATTACCAACCCCGACGAAGGGGCGGTCTACTGGCTGGAGGCGCGAGTGAAGGGGGGCGACGTGGCCCTCAAATGCGCGCCGTTGCACGTAGGGGAGTTGCTGGATCGCTACCTCTTCTCCAAGAAGCGGGCGGTGGTGCTCACCTCGGCCACCCTCTCGACCGACAACGACTTCTCTTACATATCGGAGCGGCTGGGGCTGCACAGCAGCGAGCAGTTGCAGCTATCGTCGCCCTTCGACTACCAAAAATCGGCCCTGGTGTACGTGCCGACCGACATGCCCGAGCCTGCCACCGCCGGGTACCAGCGCAGCCTCGAACAGGCGCTTATTGAGTTATGTAAAGCCTCGCAGGGGAGGGCGCTGGTGCTGTTCACCTCGCACAGCGCGGTGCGCACCACGTACCGAGCGATACAGCGGCCGTTGGAAGAGGCGGGCATCATGGTGCTGGGGCACAACATCGACGGCTCGCGGCGGCAGTTGCTGGAGCGGTTCAAGAACAACCCCAGGACGGTGCTGCTGGGCACGTCCTCCTTCTGGGAGGGTATAGACGTGGTGGGGGATGCGCTGTCGGTGCTGGTGATCGCCAAGCTACCGTTCGCGGTGCCCACCGACCCCGTGTTCGCGGCCCGCGCCGAGGGGTTCGAGGACGCCTTCCTGCAATACTCGGTGCCCCAGGCCATCCTCAAGTTCAAGCAGGGCTTTGGCCGCCTCATCAGGAGCCGCAACGACCGCGGAGTGGTGGCCGTGCTCGACCGCCGCGTCATCTCCAAGCGGTACGGCCAGGCGTTCCTCAACTCCCTACCCGAAGCGACTATCAAGCACGGGCTAACGGCCAATCTGCCGGGCGCGGTGGCGGACTGGCTGACAGACAAGCGGTAGCTGTTTCCCCTCCGGTAGGTCATAGTAGCTGGTGTATAATATCGTCAAATAGTGGCGGTATTACTTCCTATTACCCTTCTCCACAGCCAGCGAGATGACCGTTGAAAGACTTCTTCATCAGTTACAACAAGGCAGATAAAGACTGGGCTGAGTGGATAGCCTGGGAGTTGGAGGAGGCTGGATACTCGCTGGTAATACAAGCCTGGGACTTTCGTCCCGGCTCTAACTTCGTGCTCGATATGGACCGAGCGGCTACGGAAGCCAACCGGACCATTGCAGTGTTATCGCCCGACTATGTGTCAGCACGCTTCCCACATCCCGAGTGGGCGGCAGCCTTTGCCCAGGATCCTACGGGCAGCAAACGCACCTTAGTGCCAGTTGTGGTGAGGGAATGCGACCCTAAAGGGCTGGTCAACCAGATCGTGCATATCAAGTTGGTTGGACTAGGTGAGAATGCTGCCCGCCAAACCCTACTCGCAGGTCTTAAATCAGAACGAGCTAAACCAGATATGCGTCCTGCGTTCCCACTAGCACCGGAGAGGTCCATAACTAACCGACCTGCGTTCCCTGGAGCACTTCCCGCTGTCTGGACCGTCCCACATCTCCGCAACCCTAACTTCACCGGGCGCGAGGGACTGCTCAATGACCTGCGCGAGAAGCTCACATCTGGCAAACCTGCCGCTCTGACACAAGCTATTCAC
>JALZHG010000574.1 GCA_030914045.1 Chloroflexota bacterium
CTCAAGGAACGTCCGCACATCGCGCCAAACGAGGTCCTCTAGCCACGGCGCGCTCATGTTCGGAGGACGGTGAGGGGGGACGCGGAAGCCGCCGACGCCCCGCTCTGATCGAGACGTTACACAGCAGTAGTAAGAATAGCGCTTCCCCCCTGCGCTACTGGTGCGCCCCGTGCACGCGTACCCGCACGTCTCGCAGACGACGAGACCGCGCAGAAGATAGCGGCGGTCGTTCTCGCGGTTGGGGTAACGTTTGTTCTCTGTGAGGGCTTCGATGGCGCGTTGCTGAAGACCCGCGTCCACTATGGCCGGGACCTGCCGCGAGATGGACTCTTCGCCGCCGTTGACCTTCACCCGGTGCGTGCCGGAGTAGGCGCTTTGGTGGACGATGCCGGCAACAGTGCTCCCGGACCAGGAGGCGCCGTACTTGCGCTCACTTGCCCCGAAACGCCAGCCCGGGGAGGGGACGCCCTCATCGTTGAGGCGCTTGGACTCGCCGTAGAGTGTCGAGCCCTCGGCCATGTTGGTTATGATTTCATGCACTATGCGGGCTTCTTCTTCCACCACCTCGAGGCTCGTTTCGTCCTGTGCGAGCCTGTAGCCGTAGGGAATGCGGCCCGCGTGCTTGCCGTTCCTGAAAGCCCGGTGCAACCCGGCCCGCGTCCGCTCTCCGATAGTCTCGCGCTCGTACTCCGCAAAAGAGGCGAGCATCTGGAAGATGAGCCTGCCCGATGGAGTGGAGGTGTCTATGGGCTCGGTAGCGGAGCGCAGTGATACGCCAGCGGCCTGGAGCCTGTCATGCGCATCAACAATCACGAGCAGCGACCGCCCCAACCTGTCGAGCCTGTAGACGAGGAGCGTCTGGAACTTGCCGTCGCGCGCATCCTCCAGGAGGCACCTGCCCTCTGGCCTTTCGTGAAGCGGGATCGTGCCAGACACGCCGTCGTCGGCATACACATCCGCTACTTCTAGTCCGTAGAGTTCACAGTATTGCGTCAGGAAGTCCCGCTGGATTTCGATGGTCTCGCGGTCCCTTTGTTCCTCGGAGCTGACACGGAGGTACAGTGCCACTGACTCGGCGCCGCCCTTCGGGCCGTGGCCGTTGGTGCTAGGCATGATTACTGCCCGACGAGTTCTTGGGGTTCTACTCCGAGCGCTTGGGCCAGCTTGCGGATGGTGCGCCTTTGGGCCGGGTGGTTCTGCTCCTCTAGGGTGGCGATGGTAACGGGGCTGACGCCCGCCTTCTCGGCTAGTTCTGTCCGAGATAGGAAGCGGTCATCTCTGAGTTGCCGCAGTTTCTTGCCGATTCTCTCCATGACCTCGCTTCGCTGCGGCATTGTATCCATTGCTAAACCCTTTCGGCATCTTCTGACTACAACTAGCAGGTATTGTACTATTACTGAAAAAGATTGTCAAATAACATTATAGATTAAAAAAAACTGTATTAGAATGCGCGTAGAGAGTCTACCCTCATAGGGGTTCGCTGTGCCCGTCCTGAGCTATCCTCGCGCCTCTCGCGGGGATTCATCGGACTCATCGCCTCCGGTCAAGATGGTTATTGGTCCGGCACCCACCTCTCACAATCTCCATGTGTAAGCGGCATCCCCATACTGCACGGGTGCCGGACCCTTAGAATCCATCCTCGCGCCTCTCATAGGGCGTCCACGCTAGGCTCTCCCCCAACCGCGGGCGGGTTGGAGTGATTCAGGCGCTAGAGAGCGCCAGGGTCGGCGGGGTCGGAGGCCTTGGGGTCATCCTCGGGCGTTTGACGCCACACCAGTCCCGGCATCCCGCGTTCTTGCAGCGACAGGTTGATGCGCTGCACCAGGTCCTCTAGCTGATCGAGGGACGCATCCCTGAGCTGCTGGTCGGTGAGCAACGGCTCTTCGTGAGGAAGCAAGTTCCTCCTTCCCTAGGGTCCCATGCAATCACGCCACGGATGATACCAGTGCGGTTAGGTGGATTTCCTACGCCCCGCGTGGGGTCGTGCCCGTTAGGGGCTATCCTCGCAGCTCTGGCGGGCAAGAGAGAAGCCCCCGCGGCGGGTTCGGGGGCGGTAATGACCCGGTGCAGCTTAAGAGCTTCACGTTCTTTGCAGGGACAAAGGCACATCGGGCCTAGTCAACCCTATCCACCTCCTCGTAATCCTGCATCTGCCAGGTGGACATGTTTTCTTGGGTTGCCTCACCACTCCAACGTAGGCGACCGGACTTCCGAGAATTTATCAGGCTGTTGAAAAAGTCGTTATCCGAGTGGTCGGTGGTCCAAAACAGGAGTCAAACACCTACAAAC
>JALZHG010000575.1 GCA_030914045.1 Chloroflexota bacterium
GCTGCTCTCGGCGTTAGCGGCCAAGGGACACCTGGAGGTGACGGTCGAGCGCGGAAGGCTGCTCTACTCCCTGTGGGAAGGCGACGCTCCCCTGTAAACGAACAAGCCTTTCTCTCTGGGGACGTGAGATTGCGGAGCATCAGACCGAATACCAGGACGGAATGTAAAGGGGGGAGAATAATGGTGCCAACCCAAACCCTGCTGAACACCCTAGAGCAGGCGCAAGTAGCATTGAGGCGGGCTACGGCGCACGCAAGGCAGCGTGAGTATGCCGCGTTCGGTAGCGAGGATTACGGGCTGTTGTCTGAGAGGATAACCAAAGAAACCATTACGGTTCGCGCCGCGTTGGAGCAGGTTCTCGACGGTCTTACCACCGAAGGGAAGAGGAGCGCAAATCCCCGCCGAAGTTAGAAGAAGGACGATGGAGATGAGGAAGACCGTTCTACTGTTGGCTTCGTTGGCCGTAGCGATCTCTTGGCGAGCCTCTACAGACGCAGCAGACGAGCCCTCCGCCGGAAAAGCCCGAGCAGAATGTCGCCACCAAGAACGACGGGGGACTGGTTCGCACCTCGCTCCCCTCCTCCGAGTTGCGTAGATCCTTCTCAAGCAGGAGGCGGCTCATCTGATCAAGATATGCCTGTAATGCAGCGTCCTGCGCGCGTTGGCTCTCGATTTGTTGCTGAGAGCAGCATTGCACAACACTGAAGACGATCGTAAACAAGGCGATAGCAAACAGGACAATAAAGACTTCCATCCACTCCCAAATCGATTTGTCACCACGACGTTTGCGATCTAAAGCGGTAGTCAATGAAGTTGGACCACCCCCGCAAAGTTCGTTTCTAAGCACAGTGCGGGAGGTTTCGGAACGCCCGACACGACGGCGCCAGACTAGGCAAGGAGCAGAGGTCAAATATCACTGCACAATGCTATTGCGGTAGTTTGTTGATTCAAGAAAGAGGGCCGATTGCACCTCAGGAGAACCTAATTTATGGTTGGATCCGAGCGTATTTCTAGGCATCGCGCAAACCTATTTCGAGCGATTCTAGCCCATGTGTCCGACCCCAACAAACTACTGATAGGGCAGAGTTCCAACGCTCCGCCGTCAGGCGATCCTCAATCTTCTACAACGCTACCAATCGAAGCATACAGCGATGAATCCGGAATGAATCTGATGTGGATTGCGCAAGAACTAGTCAAGACGCCATTGATC
Source organism: Chloroflexota bacterium (assembly GCA_030914045.1). Lineage (GTDB taxonomy): Bacteria > Chloroflexota > Chloroflexia > QHBQ01 > JADMIH01 > JADMIH01. The sequence continues at coordinate 1,211 of JALZHG010000575.1, forward strand.
GAAGTAGCGGTCACCTATGGTTGATCTTGAGCATGCGCCTGGCGCGGGATTTGCCGCGCGGCTCTCGGGCTGCGCGACAGGGGCACAGGCGGGGGCTGTTGCTCGCGCCCGTGCGGTCAGAGGCGAACGCCGATCACAACAACGGGATTGCTGCCCTTCCGCGTTCGGCTCGGTTGTGATTGTACGTGGCAGTTTTGAGGTAAGGCTCGTCGGCTAGCAAGCGTTCGAGACCCCCGAGAAGGCGAAGGTTGAGTTGAATTAACTCTGTGCTGCAGCCACACATAAAGATGCTGCTTTCGGCATATCCTAGACGTATCGCGTTCTATCTTGCATAAGCTCTTGACTCTAGTTTGTGGGTTTCCTAACATGTGCGTTCTGCTTTTGGGAACAACAAGGACTACCGGAGGGGGACACCGTGTGGCAAGTTCTGAGGCTCATCCTCACATGTTGTGCGAGCCTGAGAGCTCTTATCATCTTACTTGGCATTGTGGGGGCGATGTCCGCGCTGACGATCGTCGGCGAGCTCATCTCCCGGGCCGAGGCTGCCGAGGAGGGCGTGGGGAATACCGAGAGGACGGGAGGCGAGGCCGTCGGGGCCTCGATCTCCCATCCTGCGGAGTGGCTCGTCGAGCGCGAGCCGTACACCTACGAAGAGAGCTACGGGTTCACGTTGTGGAAGCCGGCTTCTGGTGCGTCGCACGACCACGGTGGGACGCCTGCGGTGCGCGTCGCGCTGGCTTATGGCCTAGAACCTGGGCAGATCGAGGCCACGGTCAGCGAGAAGCTCGCCGCTTATCCTGACCTCCCTATGACCCGCGAGGAGGTCAGCGTCGCCGAGAAGGGGTACAGGGGGGTGGCTGTCGGGCCGATCCCAGGCAGCACGCCTTCTAGGGAGGTATACGTGCCGGTGAACGGCCGGGTGTACCGGATCAATGTGTACGGCGAAGAGCTGGGCGCGGACGGCAAGGAGCTGCTCTCGACGCTGCACTTCTATCCCCCTTTGCGGTCGGCCCGCTCGCTCGGGCTACCGGAAGCCAACGCGCCGGAGGTCCTCTACGCGGCGGGCGACTCGGAG
>JALZHG010000576.1 GCA_030914045.1 Chloroflexota bacterium
AAGTGGCCCCGCGTAGGATATATTCACCCGAGTGCGTGGAGAGACTGTCTGGAAAATAGCCAGAGGGTTCTTAATTGCTTGTGTTTAGTGGCTCAAGAGGGCGAGATGGGGCACTTCGTCTTGTTTTGGCCACTCGCTAACACCCCAGATCGAGGCCTATTCGGAGTTTCCAGACAGTCTCAGAAGAGGAATTCTGCGAACTTCGCATGTTGGAAATTCTCGGAAGTTCGCTTTAAAGGAATTCTGCGCAGTTCGCGGTAGCAAGCTCCCCCACTCGGAGAGGGCCTTAGACCATCGGGGCGGGGCTTCCTTGTGCAAACTAGGCCTCCAATAGCACAGCCTATGGCTGCAGCCTGAGGGGGCAGAACCACCGCGGCCGCGAGGGAGATCCGAGGCGCCGCAGGGGGCGCTGTTCTCCTATCTCGAAGCCTTTTATATCCGACTGCTGAAGTTCCGAAAGGGGATCGAGGGTGAGGTATGACTTAGCGGCTTCCAATTTCTGCTGCGGCCTGCTATTCGGCGAACATTGCGGCCATCTTGTCCAGACACTGCTCCATACCGGCACGGGATAGATCTCGCGCCTGTTCGGTCGTGTATCCGTGCTCGGTGACGGTCATCTCTGTCCCTTTGTCACCCGCGGCTTTGAAGACGATCTCGTGTGGAACGTCGTGCGGGACCCCAGGAGGCATGCCCAATTCGGCGCGATCGAGATGCCTCCCCTCCTTGTCCGCGAAGTTGGAGACGAACTCGATCCGCTCGTGAGGGTCGATCCTGGTGTAGGTCCACGTGTTATACATGTCCTGGCCGCCGTACTCGGCGGGCGCGCGCATGCACACCAGCGAGGCACCGCCCACACGAAAGTCCATCTCGGCGCTGGGTGAGGTAAACCCCGCAGGTCCCCACCACCGCGTAACGTACGCGGGATCGCTCCAGGCCTTCCACACTTCCTCGACAGGAGCGTCGAAGATGCGGGTTACGACGACGTCGAACGTCTGGGTGTGGTCGTTTGTGTCTTTGCTGTGCACGGTTGCCAATCCTTTCCTCTAACTAGCTGGGGAACGTCCCGCTGGTGGCATTGACGAACGTCCCCGTGATGGCCGGAGGGTTGGGTGTCTCGGGCCAAGCGTTCTGAAACGCGGCGTAGGGGCACCTCATCGCGTCCTATTGGTGCGGTAGTAGAGGTAAACCATGCCGTTGCCGAAACGGCGTTCGTCTAGCAGTTCGAGTCTCAGGCGCACGTTGTCGGGCAGGGACCGCTTGCCGCCTCCCACCACGATGGGCACCACGAACAGGTACAACTCGTCGACCAACCCGGCCCTGAACGCCTGAGCGGCGAGCTCGGGCCCGCCCACGTTGAGGTCTCGTCCCGCTCGCGCTTTCATCTGCCGGACCAATTCAGGGTCGAAGTCCCGCTCGATGCGCGTCCTGGAGGTAGATACCGCCTCCAACGTCTTGGAGTACACGATCTTCTCAGCTGCCTGCCATATCTGCGCGTAGTCCAGCGTGAAAGGCGACTGGTCGGGAAGGGTGTGCGCGGTCTCCCAGTAGCGCATCACCTCGTACATCCGGCGCCCGTAGAGGTAGGTGCCGATCGTCCGCTCGAGGTCATTGATGAAGGTGTGCACCTCCTCGTCCGGGACGGCCCAGTCGAAGTTGCCGTCCTCGTCCGCTATGTAGCCGTCGAGCGACGAGATCGCCGAATAGATCAGCTTGGCCATGGTGACCCTTCCTTACGCAGCTTGATTACATGGCGTTACGTTTCTAATCGGAGGCCGAGTAACTTTCACCGCCAATCTCCGACCGGCGCGCATATTTGCCGGGTACACACACGGCCCAGAATCTCTCCGTATCTGCCAGCTCCGGCTGCTGCCCCGCGTTGCGCTATTGTTGGCCGAGTTTGTTCTGGGCACGTCGGTGGCCGGTTAAGGAGCGGCTTACCTCTATTCACCAAAGTGCTTAGAAGGTGAATTCTCCGAAGTCCGCCAAGAAAGTTCCGTATCTAGCCTATTCGGGGGATGCGCTACGCTTCTGCGGGGAGTATGCTGCCTTTGCCACTATAACCAATGAGGTCCCCAATGGCTTTCTATCTCATGCGCTTCAGCTACACCCCTGAGACGTGGTCGAAGCTAATCCAGAACCCTGAAGATCGCCGCGATGCAGCGCGCGCCTACATCGAAGAGGTGGGGGGATCCCTACACGGCTTTTGGTATGGCTTCGGCAAATACGACGGCTACGCGATCTTCGAGGCGCCTGACAACGTCTCGGTGGCCGGCGCCGTGC
>JALZHG010000041.1 GCA_030914045.1 Chloroflexota bacterium
GGGCGGTGCCGTCCCACTCGGCTACGTGGGCGCAGCGGACGCACTTGACCTTCTGGACGCCGTCCTGGCGCTGGGTGCGGCCCATGACGGTCATCAGGCCGCCGCAGTTGGGGCAGGGCATGGGCACAGGCTTCTCCCAGGTGGAGAAGTCGCACTCCGGATAGCGGCTGCACGAGTAGAAAACGCGGCCTTTCTTGCTCTTCTTCTCGATGATCTGGCCCTGGCCGCACTGGGGGCACTCCACGCCTGTGCCCACCACGATGGGGCGGGTGTAGCGGCATTTGGGGAAGCCGGAGCAGGCGATGAACGGCCCGAAGCGGCTCTCGCGGATAACAAGGTCGTGTCCCGACTCGGGGCAAAGCTCGCCCGTTTTCTCCGCCTCCGGCCTCGACACCTCTATCCGGCCCACCGTCTTCTCGGCGTTAGCCAGGTTTTCCTCCAGCGGCCCGTACATCTCGGAGATGACTGGCACCCATGTGCGCGTGCCCGCCGCGATGTCGTCAAGCTCCTCCTCCATCGAGGAGGTGAAGGCCACGTCCACGATGTTGGGGAAGAACTCCACCAGCAGGTCGTTCACCGCGATACCAAGCTCGGTGGGGAGGAACTTCTTGTCCTCCTTCACTATGTAGCCGCGGTCCTGGATGGTCGAGAGGATGGGCGCGTAGGTGGAGGGGCGGCCTATGCCCTGCTCCTCCAGCGACTTGACCAGGGTGGCCTCGGTGAAGCGGGGCGGCGGCTGGGTGAAGTGCTGCTCCGGCCACAGCTTGAGCAGGTCCAGCAACTCGCCCTCGGTGAGCGGGGGCAGGGCACCCTTGTCCAGGTCGTCCTCGGCGTCTCCGGCGTCGTGCCCCTCGCGGTACACCGCCGTGAAGCCCTCGAACTTGACCACCGAGCCGTTAGCCCGAAAGGTGTAGGGCCTGCTGCTTGCCCCCGGTCTGCCCGCGCCCACGTCCACCGTCGTCTGGTCGAGCACGGCGTTAGCCATCTGGGAGGCGATGAAACGCTGCCAGATGAGCCGGTACAGCTTGTACTGGTCCGCCGACAGGAACTTCTTTATCGACTCGGGGTCGCGGCCCGCTGAGGTGGGGCGGATGGCCTCGTGGGCCTCCTGGGCGCGGGGGTTCTTGCGAGCGTACACCGGGGGCGAGCCGGGCACGAACTCCGCGCCGTACCGCTCCATTATGACGGCGCGCGCTTCCTGCTGGGCCACGCTAGCCACGTTGGTCGAGTCGGTGCGCATGTAGGTGATGAGGCCGGTGGAGCCTTCGGGACCGATGTCCACGCCCTCGTAAAGCTGCTGGGCGATTAGCATCGTCTTGCGGGCTGCGAAGTTGAGCTTGCGCGAGGCCTCCTGCTGTAGCGTGGAGGTGGTGAACGGGGGCGACGGGCGGCGCTGGGCCTCCCGCCTCTTCACGCTCTCCACTACGTACTCAGCGCCGTTCAGCCCGTGCACTATCTCACCCGCGTCCTGCTCGTTCTTCAGATCGGCTTTCTTGCCGTTCACCTGGGCTAGCGCGGCGTGGAACTGGTCCTTCTTCTTGCCGCCAGGACGCTTGCTGAGGTCAACCTCGATGCTCCAGTACTCGACCGGCACGAACGCCTCTATCTCGCGCTCGCGGTCCACGATGAGGCGCACCGCTACGCTCTGCACGCGTCCTGCCGACAGCCCCCTGCGCACCTTCTTCCAGAGGAGGGGCGACAGCCTATAACCTACCAAACGGTCGAGCACGCGGCGGGCCTGCTGGGCGTCCACCAGGTGCATGTCGATGCTGCGCGGGTTGGCTACGGCCTCCTGTATGGCGTGAGGGGTGATCTCGTGGAACTCCACGCGGAACACGGGCTGGTTGTTGTTGCCCGCGCCCGTCACCTCGCGCACGTGCCAGGCTATGGCCTCGCCTTCGCGGTCGGGGTCGGTCGCCAGGTAGACGGCCTTGGCGGCCTGCACGCGCTGGCGCAGGTCCTTCACCGTCTTTGACTTGTCGCGGGGCACGACGTACTGAGGGTTGAAGCTGTGCTCCACGTCCACGCCCAACGTAGACTTCGGCAGGTCGCGCACGTGGCCCATGCTGGCCTCAACCGTGAAGTTGCGCCCCAGGTACTTCTTGATCGTCCGGGCCTTAGCGGGAGACTCCACTATCACCAGGTTGGTGTTACCCCTCACTATGGGGCCATCGCTGCCGCCCGCGCTCTTGCTCCTGCTACCGGAGGCCGAGGAGGCGCGAGAGGTGGTCGAACGGCTGCTGGCCGCTTTGGTGGTCTTGGTCGATTTGCGCGGGGAAGCGGTGGTGCCGCTCTTTTTGGTCGTTGTTGCCATTATTTGGTAGTAACCTTTGTGCCTTCGTCTAAACTCAATATCCGGCTGAAAAACTCATTCGCAAGCAAAATGACGCCCTTTCGAGCGTGCCTCTTGGATAGCTGCCTCTTATCTTACGCTCACTATTGGGTGGTGTCAAGGCGGGACGATGGTAGGAGACGGAACCGCCAAGACGCCAAGGACGCCAAGGACGCGCCAAGATTAAGGAGTGGTTCGTCACTACCCGGCTACTCATAACTCATAACTCACAACTCACAACTCGTCCATCGTCCCCTACCCCCGGTAGGGCAGCACCCATAGGACCATCACGGCCACGAAGGCGAGATTTCCGGCGATGACTAAGAGGTGGAAGACTTCGTGGAAGCCGAAGGTGCGGGGGAATGGGTCGGGCCTGCGGCGGGCGTAGATGACGGCCCCTACCGTGTAGAGCGCGCCGCCGAGGACGAGCAGGCCGATGGCTTCAAGGGGCAGCACCTCTAGAAAGGCGGGCAGGGCCAGCACCGATATCCAGCCCATGATTACGTACAGGGCGGCTCTAATGGCGCGGGGCAGGCGTCTAACGAAGATGGACAGGCCCACACCGACGAGCGCAAGCGACCATACTGCGATGAGCAGCGCGGTGCCCACCCAGCCGGTGAGCATGACGGCGGCCAGGGGCGTGTAGGTGCCCGCGATGAGCAGGAAGATGTTGGAGTGGTCGATGGACCGCAGCATACGCCACCGCCTTTCGCTCCAGCGTCCGATGTGGTAGATGGCGCTGACCGTGTACATCTCGATCATGCTCAGGCCGAACACGAGCATGGCGACCATCTTGGGCCAGTCGTCCCGGCTAGCCCAGCAGAGCAGCACCGTCAGCAGCACCGAACCGGCTGCCGCCCCCGCGTGCGACCACCCCCGCATGCGTGGTTTGGCATCCGGCATCATGTCGGCAGTAAGGTTGATCCGCGCCCGGCTCATGACTATGCCTCGTGTTTACCCGGTACATTTGATTCGGCTCATTATAGCAAGCAGATGGAGTAAGCAAAAGCTCTATGCTGCGTGTTGGCATAGAGCTTTTGAATTGGGCACCCGGTGAGTAGTTAAGGTCTAGCGGGTGTTACACAGGATGGGTAGAAGGTGTTCGCTACTATCTTCGCCGTCTGCCCCCTCGTCACGTTATTGCCGGGGCGGAAGTAAGCACCAGGACAAGGCTCGCCCGGAGCGCCACATGTGTAGCCGGAGATGATGCCGTGTAAGCGCGCTCGCTCGATATAAAGGTGGAAGGTGCTACCAAATGGTACGTCCTCGAACGACTCGACGCTTAGGAGTTCGTTGTATTCAGCCACCTCAGTCGCGATCTTGGCTAGCTGGCCCCTGGTGAGGTTGGCTCCGGGGCGGAAGTAGACGCCGGGGCAAGGCTCGCCCGGTGCTCCGCAAGCATAGCCGCTGATGGCACCATGCCCGTAAACCCGTTCGATAAACACCCAGAAGGGACTATCCGGGGGCACATCGTTGAACGTCTGCTGCGAGGCAGGGATAGCTTCGTTGTAGTTGGCCGCATTAGCGATTATCTTGGCGGCCTGGCCCCTGGTTACGTTGGCGTTGGGTCGGAAGTAGTTCCCCGGACATGGCTCGCCGGGAGCGCCGCACCCGTAGCCGGAGAGTATGTCGCGGCAGGCCAGGCAGCGCACGTTTTCGTAGAAGGGCGAACCGGGCGGCGCATCGTTGAACTGGGTGGTGCATGGACACTTGTTGAGGTGCATGGCGAGCGTCTGATGGCCCCAGTCGGGACTGCTGACGTCAGAGGCCTGGCTGCGGCCTACTCCCCACACGTTGTACGAGGACACCGCTGCCAGGTCGTGCAGTGTCTCGGTGCTGTTGGTGCTCGGTGCGGTTACGATGCTCCAGGTACTCCCATCAAAGTGCAGGAGGAGGGCTTTTTTCACTCCAGGCCCAACAATGTAGCTGCCCGCGGCCCACACGTCATTCGCTGCTAAAGCTACTACACTCTCCAACTCATTGTTGCCCGAGCCCTGGTTTGGGGTGACCGCCTGGCTCCACGTTGTACCATCGTAATGAAGGATATACGTTCTCCAGCTACCTCCAGAGAACGTGCTGCCTACAGCCCACACGTCGTTATGGGCGCGAACCGATACGTCGAGCAACTCTGTGTCCCCGGCAGACGCGGGAAGAGTAGCCGGTTCCCAGATAGAGCCAGTCCAGTCAAGGACAATGGGTTCCGACGTTACGCCGACGCCTGCCGTGCGACCAACCGCCCAAGCTCTGTGGCCAACTGTGCCGGGCACCACCGCTACGCTTTCCAGGATGTGGTCTACTGATGCACCTGCTGGGTTCGGGCTGCTGATTGGGTTCCAGCTCGAGCCCGAACCGGCCCAACGAAGGGTTAGGGTCCTCTTGGCTGTTCCGTCGTCGTAACTACCCACAGCCCACACAACGTATGTAGAGGCCGCGGACACCCCCAGCAACTCGTTGTCGTTTGATCCGATATTGGGGCTTGCCACGGGCGACCAATTGGTGCCGTTATATCGCTCTATGAGGGTGCGTTGCGGGCTGGTGCCGGAGAAGCCTACAGCCCAGGCGTCGTTCTGCGAAACCGCTGCCACGTCCTGCAATACGCTCATGGCACCGACGTTTTCACTACTAACAATGCTCCAGGCAGTGCCGTCCCAGTGCTGTACCAGGGTGCTTGCAACAGAGGGGTTGTTGGCCGAGGCTCCTACCGCCCACACGTCCGTGGCTGTGCGCGCCGACACTCCCAAAAGGACATTTACATCGGTAGGCCCGTTCGGGCTGGGGGTCTGTACGAAGCTACTACCGTTGTATCGCTCTATCAGTGTATGTGCGGGGGAAGCCAGACCGAAGGCGTGAACATATGCTGCCCACACATTGTTACCGTCTATGGCTGTTACCGCTTGCAGCCCCGATCTACCTGTGGGGTTGGCGCTTGGCACGATGCTCCACGCAGTGCCGTCCCAGTGTTCCACCAGTGTACTTACCGTGGTTAGTCCATCGAGGTAAAAACCGACCGCCCATACATTGTTGGGTGCCAATGCTGCTATCTGGAAGAGTTGAGACGACGTTCCGGCACCAGGCGCGGTGAGCGTAGTGAAACTGCTACCTGTCCAGCGCAAGGTAAGCGGCACGTATGCACCCGTTGCCCCGTAGTAGCCCGAAAACCACACATCGTTCGTGCCTGTTGCAGACACTCCCATAAGGTAATCGTCGGCTGAGGCACCTGGGTTTGGGCTGGATACGTGGCTCCACGATGCCCCGGTCCAGTGCAGAACGAGCGTCTGCGCGTTCGAGCCTGCATCAAAGTAGCCCGCCGCCCATACATCGTTACCGCTACTCCCTGGCACTATGCTGACTGAGGTGAGCGTATGGTCTGTGGTCGCCCCGGCGGGATTCGGGGGATAGCTGAGGCTCCACGCCGCCCCGGTCCACCGCATAGTCAGGCCCTGCCGGTCACCGTCAGTCGGCTCGTAGTAGCCAACCGCCCATATGTTGTTGCCGTCAACTTTGGAGATGGCGAATAATTCTTCGTCAAAGCCCGGTGGGCTAGGCGCGCTCACTCTGTACCAGCTGGTGCCGTTCCATCGTACGATAAGCGAGCGCCACTTGCTGGCCGCAGTGTCATAGTAGGAGCCGACGGCCCAGGCATCGTTAGCGGAAACCGCGACAACCCCGCGCAGGATGTTATCGTCCGTACCCTCGTTATAACTGGGCACTCGCACCCACTCGGTGCCGTTCCAGTGCTCGATGAGGGTCCGGTTGCTGCTGGTCGGACCATCTTCGTAGAAGCCGACCGCCCAGATGTCGTTCGGTGAAGCGCCTGAAATGCCCAGTAGCTGGCTGCTGCGGGTGACCCGGTTCTCGCTGCTGACGAGGGTCCAGTTAGGGCTGCATGGCGGCGCTGAGGGCATGGCGACTTCATCGCCAGCAGTGCTATTGGTTGCTCCTGCCTCCCCGCCCGCGCCCGGAAGAACCTGCTGTCCACCAAAGGCCGGTGGTATTCCTGAACCATCCCACTGTGCGTGGTTGCCTTCTTTCAAAATCTGTGCGGGTACCTGAGTGCTTCGCTCCTGTTGCCCAGCTTGAAGGAGCATCTCTGCCGCGTAGCTTCCACGCGCCGACAGACCCAGGGCCAGCAGCAAGGTAAGGCCAAGCAGGGTGGGTACTAGAGTCCTACGGCTGGTGAGATATTGTTGAACGGTTCGTGTTAGCATTCTAGTCTCCCTATTATTTGCCTGGCAGTTGCGGTGGGAATAGACAAGTGGGTAGGTGCTAACCATCAAGTGCGGCAAGCGGCTACAGGGCGCGAAAAGTAGCGCCCAATGTGATGTGGCAACGCAGAAAGAGGAGCGTCGCGGCCTCACAGGTGCCATGATTGTAGCAGAGGGGTATAACAGCGTCAATCCGTACTTTCATCCTACCTGGGCGGACGCACAGCCAGATAGCGGGATTAAGCCCAGGCCTTGTCATTCTGAACGCAGTGAAGAATCTCGTCCCTCAGCACCCAAAGCTGCACCTTTCCTTGTATCGATATCTCCCTAAAGAAAGGTGAAACACCCTCATGCGGGACGAGATTCTTCACGGAGTTTACCCTGAGCGTAGCCGAAGGGTTCAGAATGACAAAGGGGAACAGGGTTCCAGTTCCCACCTGCAATCGCCACTATCCAGGCAGGTCTGTGAAACCCTGTCGAGTGTTGATTCTCGCAGTAGATCTACCCAAGCAGAAAGGCCCGGTTTGAGCCGGGCCTTTCCATATACCGCTGTTTTTGCGGTGCTAAACTTCGAATATCGCGCTGTACTGGCCGTCCTTGGTGCGGAACTCGATGTCGTTCTCGTTCTGGCTGGGGATGCGGGGCACCGATACGTTGAGAGTAACGTTACCCGCGCCGTCCGTCACGCCCGAACCGAGCACCTTGTCGCCCTGGCCGTCGATGTGTACCACCACTTCCACCGGGGTGTTAGCGGGCAGGTGGCGAGCCGTAATTGCGTGGCTGTTGCCCGCTACCGTCGCGCCGCCGATGCTCACCGCCGGGAAGTACCTCACCGAAAGCACCGCGCCGTTGGGAGCCGTAGCCCGCAGACCCAGATCGGCCCTGCCCGCCCACGGAGCCGCGGGCTGGAAGTTGATCTGGAGGCTGCCGTCGTTCTTCACCGCGCCGCTACCCACCGGGACGTTGATCGTGCCGTCCTTCGAGAAGAGTGTCAGGTTCACCGTTTGGCCCGCCGGCCAACCAAAGCCACGTATCTTGAAGATATTCTGGGGAGCGCCGTAGTAGCCTACCCGCATATCGTGACCCTGCGGCACTACCGGCCCGCCACCGCTCCCGGCGACGTTCAGCTTGGTCGTGGCGAGCTTGTCAGCCGTAGCCGCGAAGAGAGTTAGCTGTCCGCCATTCGTCCACCTCGCACCCAGTACGAAGCTGGCGTTGATGTTGCCGTTGGCGTCAGCGACCGGCGCGGCCACCCACTCCAGCACTTCCGTGTACCCCAGGCCGACCGAAACCCTGGCCCCAGGCTGCCAGCCACTGCCCGTTACTAGGGCCGTCTGGCCTACCCCGAGCACGCCGGGGTTGACGTTCACCGATACAGGGATCGGCGCTTCGTACACGTTGAGCCTACCCGATACCGCCTTGTAGTTGCCACCCACGGTTGCGATCACCTGGATTACCGCGTTCACAGGGCGGCGGCCGATGTTCACCGTTACGTCAAAGTTGCCCTGGTCGTTGGTGTTCAGGTTCTGGAGCCACAGCATCTCGGTGTCGTTCACCAGGATACCCACGCGACCGTCAGTCTTGCCGGGGAAGCCAGTGCCCTGCACCCTCAGGCTGCCGCCGTTCACGACCGAGCGGTCAGGGGTGACCCTGATCGAGGGGTCGAACACCAGCCTGTAGGTCTGCGACACCCTCTGCGCGCCGGACACAGCCGTGATCCTTACTTCGCCGAGCCTGGAGGCGTCAGCCGGTACCCGCACCTGGGTCGAGAACTCGCCCTTGTTGTTGGTGGCGACCACGCCTAGCTGGCGCTGGTAGCCCGCGCCGCCGTTCTCAACGAGCAGCGTTACGTTGACGTTGGGCTGGAAGCCGGAAGCCGAAACCGTGATTACCGTGTTGAGGTCGCCCTGCGTGGGGTTGATGCCCAACCTCAGCGCGCTCGGTGCGGTGGTAGGAGTAGGCTGCGCGGGAGGCGGAGCCGGGGTCTGGGCGGGGGGAGGCGTCTGGCCGGTGTAGCGCCAGTCGAAGTAAGCGCGGCCCACGTTGCCCATTTCCACCTTCCAACCTTCGGGGTTGTAGGGCGAGTAGGTCAGGATGCGGCGCTGGAAAGCCTGCATGAGCACCCAGCGGTCCTGCCCGCCGACGTTGATCTGTATCCAGTAAGGCTCGGTGATGGGGTAGCCCATAGCGAAGAGCCAGTCCACCACGACGTCGTCAGCGTAGCGGCCGTCCTTGAAAATGGGGCCGCGCTGGTTCATGTACTGCCAGAAAACGTCGGGAATATTGTGGCCCATCGTCGGCTCGTACACGGCGTACTTGGAGAAACCTGACAGGTTCTGCAAGATGCCTACGTTGCCGTTGCGTCCGAGACCTTCCTGTATAGCCTGTCCCGTGCGGTTGGGGGCGCGGTTGTCGCCCTTGAGGGAGGCCACCTTAGCCAGAGTAGCGTAGGTAGGCGCGTTGCCGCTGGTCTTGACGTCGCCTGCCACGGGTGCGTTGTTGGGGTAGAAGGGCGCGAACGAGTTGTTCCCCGTCTGTATCCTGCCCGACATCATGTCAACCACCAGCAGGCCGTTGGTGACGTACCACTGGGAGTTGCGGTCGCCTGCCGGGGCATTGATCTCCATGCGGCTCTTGTCGAAGTAGGTCACGAGGTGCTGCCCGCCGGGGCCTTCCATATACTGCTCGTAGGCGGAGTACAGGCCCTCTGGCCCCCACATCCACGAGCGGGCGGTCTTGCGCTCCTCGACCGGCTTGTCGGTGCGGCTCCAGACGCGCTCGAAAGCGGGGTCGGAGAAGGTGCCCGCCTTGAGAGCCGCCGCGCCAGCCGGGGTCGCGTACGGTGCCGCGAAGGCCGCGAGCATCGACAGACCGACTGCCGCCGTTGCGATATTTCCGAGTTTGGTCCTCGGATGCTTAGTTTGATTTGTTGATACAGCCATTGTACTGCTCCGTTTCTCTCTATATAAGTTTGGTTATTTATGCATCTATTTAGTGTTGGACGTAGGAGATTGACGTTCAGATGCGCTAATCGGCTCTAATCTGTAGACCAAGCTCCCTGATGCTATTATGCATCCGGGGCTTGTGCAATTAATCAGCTACATGGGCGAAAGCCCACTACACCTTAGGTGGTACTCGATTATACGACAAGAGGTAGGGGCTGAATAGTCCCCATTTTTCATTTCGTCCATACCCGCTTCAGTTTACGCCGCTCTCATGCTGATGTTTGCACCTACTCTCTCTAAGCCCTCGTACCTGCTATCGAGCGTGCGGTGCTCTCCGGTTGCGTGTTTTGCTCCTTTACTTGTGCAAATAACTCTTGATTTTAGAACATAAGTTCCATATACTGTGGGTGGCGGGCTGCCGTGGACGAGATGTGGTAGCCTGCCACGGTGCGACCTTAGAGGTAGAGCTGCCCATATGGACCTGCCCGCCGACAACGGCCCTCATAATAAACACGACGCGGATGTGCAAAAGGTTCCACTTGCGAGCCTCACACCCCGCGAATTGGAGGTGCTCAAGTTGCTGACGGCAGGCAAGACGAATAAGGAGATCGCCTGGCTCTTGCGTATCACGGTGAACACAGCCAAGAAGCACGTAAGCCAGGTGCTCGCCAAGCTGGACGTAAGCAGCCGCATGGAAGCCGCCCTCCTCTACATCCGCTCCGGCACCACGAAAGGCAAAGAATAAGGGGCCTACACCACGTAGGCCCCCATTCATTACTGTCCGACTACTCGTAATTCGTAATTCCGTTAGGACTGCACGCCCCTGTAACCGTCGCCTGCTAGCGCGCCAGGAGAGATGCCGCCCTCGATGCCGAGGCTAGGGCGCTGCTCCAGGCTCACCTCGTCCTCAGCGAGCGCACCGATACCGGCGACGTGCTCGGCCTTCCAGTCAACGCCGTAGCTGCGGGCGATCTGGGCGATTATACCCTCGTCGCCGTTCCTGCACGCATCTATCAGCTTCTCGCGCTCTTCATCGTCAATATCGTAGATGCCGAGAGTGCCGGATGGGTCGTCGCAGATGCGGCCCATGAAGCCTGGGTCGTCATGCAGGCGCTGTAGCGCGAGCAGCATTCCTCTTTCGCTCATTGTCTTACCCTCCTATGCGGCCAGTGCCTTGCCAATCAATCACCAGCGTCTACTGCCGCCAGGACCAGATACTGCAATACTGGTGCCACAGTCTGGACGATGGACGATGGACGATGGACGATGGTAGGAGACGAAAACGCAAAGACGCAGAGGACGCAAAGGAGGCGCAAAGTTTAGGATTGTTGGGATGAGTACTGCACGATACTCTCTACTCAGTCCTCAACACTCCTATCGTCCATCGTCCGTCTCAGTCGGTGTCCCTGGGCATGTCGGGGGTATGCTTGCTTTCTAGCCAGCTTGTGGGGTAGCTGGGGTCGTCGTACTCGGCGGCCCAGCGGGTGAGCTTGAGGGGGCGGAAGGTATCGACCATGACGGCTAGCTCCTCGGTGGCCTCTTTGCCGATGGAGGCTTCGGCGGCTCCGGGGTGCGGGCCGTGGGGGATGCCGTGGGGGTGGAGGGTGAACGATGCGATGTCTATGCCCTTGCGGCTCATGAAGTTGCCGTTGACGTAGTAGAGCACCTCCTCGCTGTCGATGTTGGAGTGGTTGTAGGGCGCGGGTATGGCGAGCGGGTGGTAGTCGTACTTGCGGGGCACGAAGGAGCAGACCACAAAGTTGTGGGCCTGGAAGGTCTGGTGCACGGGAGGCGGCTGGTGCACGCGGCCTGTGATCGGCTCGAAGTCCTCTATATTGAATATGTAGGGATAGAGGTAGCCGTCCCAGCCGACTACGTCGAGCGGGTGGTGGTCGTAGTAATAGGCGGTGAGTATGTCGTTGGCGCGTACCAGCACCTTGTACGGCCCCTTCCCCGCCTCGTCGCCCGTAACGGTGACAAGCTCTTCTGGCACGCGCAGGTCGCGCTCGGAATAGGGGGAGTGCTCCAGTAGTTGGCCGTACTCATTGCGATAGCGTTTGGGTGGGGAGATGTACTTGCCCTCCACCGTGAGCCAGCGCTGCTTGCTATCTTCGTCGGCCACGATGCGGTAGATGGTGCCGTGCGGGACGAGCACGTAGTCGCCCTCGCGGTACGGAAGGGTGCCGAACATCGTCTCAAAGCGGCCGGTGCCCTCGTGAATGAAGTAAAGCTCGTCGGCCTGCCCGTTCTTGTAGTAGTAGTCCATTGGCTCGGCGGGCAGCACGATGCCCAGGCGGCAGTCGCTGTTGAACATGAGCACGCGGCGGCCGGAGATGGGGTCGCCCTGGGGTTGGGCGCTCTTGGTGCGGGTGTGGACGTGGCGCTGCACCGGCAGCTTCCACTCCTCCAGCGGCTCGGCCTCGCACGGCTCTATGTTCACCACCCTGACCGGCGGGTGGTGGTGGTACAGCAGCGACGAGCACCCCGAAAAGCCCTCGAAGCCGAAAAGCTCCTCGGTGTAGAGCACGCCATCGGGGCGGCGGTGCTGGGTGTGGCGCTTGTGGGGGATGTTACCTAGTTTGTGGTAAAAGGGCATCGTTGCACCTCCTTAGGACGCTATGTCATGACCGCTCGGATATCCTCAAGTTGGACCTTCTTCTTGCTAATTGTGCGACCCACAACTTCTACGGTCTCTTCCCACAGCGGCTTCACTATATCACTCATCATCCCAGGTGGAACAACGATCACATGCATTTGACCTTGTTCATCCTTCAATTTGATCTGTCCAGATGCACGTTTGGTCGAGTCTGCGTGCAAGAGCTGACCTCTTAATGTGACAATAGGACGTGAGGCTTCTAATGGCTCTTTAGTTGGTGTACTCTTTGAAGCTATGGAAATTTGATTTCGTGTTCTTGTTAGAGCTACCTGTCTTTCGGAGCCTCCCCTTACAGTTGTAAAACCAACAAGGCTGATCTCTTCACCATCCGGTGCGAGGCGCTTCGCTAGTGCTATGAAGTTGGTGTAGTACGCCTCATCGGGAATTAGCTCCCTTAGTTCTTCTTCTGCATTGCTGTTCAGGAGTTCAATTCCCTTGAGTACCTCATCTACTATTTGGTGAGTGTCATCAAAACCAGGCAGCCTAGGCTGCTCAGGCCGACCAATACTAACAGAGAACGCGAAGCTTCCCGCTCTGGGAGTAGAGACGAACAGCCCGTAATCCTTTGGTGATGCTGGATTATCCTGAAAGGGTCTGTGTGAGATTCGGTCGATGGTCCGGTAAATCAGCTTTTGTATACTCTGCAGCTTCTCAATTAGCTTATCGCCTGGCGCAATTCCGAAACTGACTCCCTTACCAGCTAGTGATAGCTGGAATTCACTTGGCTCTAGAACTACACCACGCAAGCTTAGATGTCTCGTAAAGCTTACCTGTTCAAGTAGGTCTCGCAACTCCTCAGCTATTTCGGCTGGAGGATTACCTCTAAGACCTTCAGAGATAAGCCGTTCTGCCTCACGTAACTCACCAGACTGTAAGGCCAAAGATGCTGCACTGCGGTGCAGGATAGATCTAGTAGGTTCGGCATCTAACTTATTCGTCACAAGTTGCGCAGCGTTCGACTCAAATTGGAGCGCCTGCTTCGCTAGATCCCTCGCCGTTGCTGCGTCGCCTAGCAACCTGGCTTCAAAAGCGAATTCAGCTAGCTCCATGGCCTGCTGGTGTAGGTCCCGCATAGTTGGCTGCTGCGGGACATCATGTACTCTGCTCATTTCTTCACCACCTGGGACATCGGTTTACTAAACTCAACGACGGCAATGTAAGCAGGATAATCACCATCTGAGCGCTCAGTCTGTTTCAACTTCTGCTTAACGCGTTGTCCGACACTCTTATCGCTGCCACTGCGAATGCCTGATACTTCCAGGCGAGCCATGTTCTGGAATATCAGATCATCATCTGTATTATTTCCAAGCCAATAATCAAAACCTGGTCCCTTACTAGATCTTTCAACTGCTGTATAGCCAGTGAGTTCGCGAACTAGTAGAATAGCAATTCCGTAAGCAGCGTGCTCCGTCGTCACTTCTTCATCCTTCCAGTAGCGCCGCATGCTATCGGTTACAGTACCCTCCCAGTTGATCGAATATTCTGCTGAGAATGTGCCAGCCACTGAGAGTAACACTCCACTTTGGTGGTTCTGATCCTCCATACATACCAAACAAGCTTCAACCATGTAAGCACCAGCAACCTCTGTGAGAGCAGGAATGCCTGCCTTGAGGTCAGATAACAATAGCGTGCGCTCTGGTGAAGAAGTTACTGAGTACAATATTCCCCTCTTGTCCTCAGCTATTGTTTTTCTACTCTGCATACGGTTGCTACCTACTGGTATCCATGCTACTCTAGATTCTTACCGCTGTCCAATCAGATGGTTCCTCAACCACCTCCATTTTGAAGTCTGCTGCTTGTTCAGGGTATGCCACGCGCGGGCTGTAGAGGTGGGCAACTTCTTCCACCTGAATATCTGGCACAACTACATATACCCTGGTGTTGTCTGGCAGGCGCACATTGTCTCTTAGTCTTACTTGCCCGTTATCGATAACACCTTCAAACGTTATGATGCTCATTGCTTTGCTCCTGCCTCTGTTTGGTTCCTCGTGTTTGCTATCTTTTCATCACTCATCATATCATAGCTTATCTTCGTTCGGTGGCTGGAACTGGCCCTCGTCACACTAAGACTGATTGAGCACGAGGATGGGGGATCGCGGCAGTAAGGGCAAAGCCAGGATCAGCAGGAGTGATGTTAGCAGCAATGTTGCTTTACGCGCTTGCATTAGCTTCTCCTGCTCGTTCCTTCTTCGACGTGGTCCTCACGGGCCATTTGGATTATTTCTTCCCAGCTTTTGGGTTGATCTAGCGAACCAGCGGAACCCTTAAGGTCGGCCACACTGGTAGCGCTTTGAGGCTCGAAGCGTAACTCTAAAGCCTCTTTCAGATTAGCCAGCGCGTCTTCTTCGGTCTCGCCCTTGCTGGCAATATCAACTTCCAGGCATTGAGCAACGAACCAATCACCTTCTTGCCATAGTTTAGCTGTATAATTCTGCTCCATTCCTACCGATAACCCTCTACTCCTGCCCCACCAGCCTATTCCGCAACACCCCCAGCCTATCTATCTCAAGCTCCACCACGTCCCCAGGCTTGAGCCAGCCGCCGGTGTTTTCGGGGCGCAACTCCAGTATGCAGCCGGTGCCTACCGTGCCGGAGCCTAGCACGTCGCCGGGGCGCAGCCACACGTCGGTGGAGGCCCACTCGATCATCGAGGCGAAGGTGTGGGTGAGGGTGTTGGCGTTGCCCCGCGATAGCTCCCGCCCGTTCACTTTGGCGCTCATGCCGAGGTTGTAGCGGGTGTCCTTGCCTTCTCCCTGGCGCACGTCCTCCAACTCGTCGGGTGTTACCAGCCAGGGGCCGAGCGAGTTGGCGAAGTCCTTGCTCTTGGCGGGGCCCATGCTCAGCTTCGACTCGAAGTTGCGCCAGGTGTCGCGGGCGCTCCAGTCGTTCATGACCATGTAGCCTGCTATGTACTCGTTGGCTTCCTCGGCGTCTATGTCGCGGCCCGGCTTGCCTATGACGCAGGCGATCTCAAGCTCGTAGTCCACTTCCTGCGAGCCACGAGGGTAGGGCACTTCCTCTTCGGGACCGTAGACCGCGCCGGGGTTGGAGTAATAAAAGACCGGGTGGTCGTACCATTCCGGGATCATGTCGAGGCCACGTAGGGCACGGGCGGTCTTGACATGCTGCTCGAAGGCGTAGAAGTCGCGTATGGTGCGGGGGAAGGGTATGGGCGCGAGCAGTTGCACATCGTCCAGGGGCTGCGAGCACTCCCACAGCCCTGCGTCGTCGGCGCACACGATCTCGGCCAGGTTGCGGACCCGCTCCATTGCTTCTGCCCCGCCGTCGAGCAGTTGCAGCATGGTCATAGGTGGCTGGTGGGGTGAGATGCCCCCGCGCTTCTTGTTGAGCCAGGCGTGGGCTGCTTCCAGGTTGAGGATCCGGGGCATATCGCCGGGGAGATAGATGCCGACGTGGGTGTCCTGCCCCTCGACTCTATCGGGCGCGGTGCGGTGCAAGTGGGAGAAAGTGACTAGCTTCATATCACCTCAGACTACGTTGGCCGGGTTACTGTGGGGCTAGCATAGCAAAGGGGGATGGAGGTGTCAAGACGGGCGTTACTGTTACTTGGGGTCCATTCAACATGGCGATGAGCGGCGTGAGCGTGTGCTGATCGGCTAAGACTCTATGTGAGCTATCTGAAGCTCCTCGGCATCCTGGTGCCGTTTGGACCTCCCGAGGAGGCCGATTAGCATGTCCTCCGGCGCTTTTCCCTGGAACTCATCTGCGCCCACATAGGTTAGGATGTCCGGGTGGTGGCAGGTGACCACCCAACCGGGGTCTTCCTGGAGGGCGACGACGTTGAAGTCGCCCGCAGACGTGCCAGGTACGACAGGGCCCCACTCCTTTAGGAGGGCCATTGCCGCACCCGCCAGGTCAGCAACAGGACTCGTCAGGATGACGCAGGTGCCGTGCTCGAACAGCACCCACGACTTGCCCTCACCTACTATAATCCTGCGCCATGTGTCAACCAGGGACGGTCCTGTCATTATGGCTCTCCTTGCTCGCGGGAATGGGGTGCACAGAGGACTTCGCACCGCTGCCGTGCGTAGCTCCAGGCTGAGAATTGGCACTGCTCATCGGTAGTAAGGACGAACGGGTCTTCGCCGAAGGTGGTGTAGCTCCTGTACAGCTCCTCGGCGGCCATGCCAGGGCTGTGATTGGCGAGCAGGTAGTCGTCAACTATCTTCTCGCAGGCTGCGATAGCCTCCTCACAGCTATGGAACCGGGCGTGCTCGTATCTTTCAGCCTCGTCCATGTAGTGGGAGTTTTCGTTGACCATCACCTTGTAGGCATGCGCTGGGGTGCTCACACTTGAACCCTTCTTGCCGCTCGAATACACATAATAGCAAATAGAAGCTAAGTCACAAAAAGAGATGCAGGAGATGAGCAACTGGCACCACCCTGTCATTTCGAGCGCAGTGAGAAATCTCGTCCCTCATCACCCAAAGTAGCCCCTTTCTTACTGCAACAATGTGCCACAAGAAAGTAGAGACAGTCGCGTGGAGGACGAGATTTCTCACTGCGCTCGAAATGACAGGGTGGGACTTGTGTGCTACACAAGGGGCGGCCAAACATCCGTTGCTGATCCTTCGCTGCGCTCAGGATGACAGGGTTGGGGCTTTGTGCCCAGAGTTTCAGGGGCTGTATATGCGAAGGCTTCTAGAGCTGGTGCGTCGCCTGGGCTTTAGGGAGTGCCAGCAAACAGGTGCATTTCAAATGCACCTGTTTGCTGGGAGGATGTGATGTTGGAAAGGACGATGCGTGCCAGCTTACAGGTTGCCTCTTAGCTCCTGCTCTCGCTCGATGGCCTCGAACAGGGCCTTGAAGTTGCCCTTGCCGAAGCCCCGCGAGCCGTGACGCTCGATGATCTCAAAGAAGACGGTGGGGCGGTCCTGCACCGGCTTGGTGAAGATTTGCAGCAGGTAGCCTTCGTCGTCGCGGTCAATGAGGATACCGAGTTCTTCCAGTTGGGCAAGGTCTTCCTTGATCTGGCCGACGCGAGCCGGGGCTTCCACGTAGTAGGAGTGGGGCACGCGCAGGAACTCCACGCCGTTGTCGCGCAGCTTGCTCACGGTGCCGATGATGTCGCCCGTGATGAGGGCTATGTGCTGCACGCCGGGGGTGCGGTAATAATCGAGGTACTCTTCGATCTGCGACTTCTTCTTGCCCGCCGCCGGTTCGTTGATGGGGAACTTCACCCGCCCTGTGCCGTCCTGCATCACCTTCGACATGAGGGCCGAGTACTCGGTGGAGATGTCCTTGTCGTCGAAGGAGATTAGCTGGGAGAAGCCCATTATCTTTGCGTAATACTCCACCCAGTAGTTCATCTTGCCTAGCTCGACGTTGATCACCTGGTGGTCTACCGCCGCCACGCCCGTTGGGATACCAGGGATGTCGCGCTTGTGGTAGCCGGGCGCGAAGGTGCCAGCGTAGTCGTCGCGGTTGATGAAGGTGTGGACCGTGTCCCCGGCGGCTGCAATCGCGGCCTTGCGGATGCGGCCCTTCTCGCTCTCCACCCAGTGCGGCTCGGTCACGCCGGTCGCGCCACGCGCCAGGGCGGTGCTGTAGGCGTAGTCCACGTCGGGCACGCGCAGGGCGATGTCCTTCACGCCGTCGCCGTGCAGGTTGACGTGGGCGGCGATCTCCCCTTCCGGCTGGAGGGGAGCGGTCAGCACGAAACGAATCTTGTTCTGTTCGAGCACGTAGGAGGAGCGGTCGCGCACCTTCGTCTCCGGCCCGGCGTAGGCGATGACGTTGAAGCCGAAAGCTGTGCGGTAGAAGTGGGCGGCCTGCTTGGCGTTGCCCACGTAGAACTCTATGTAGTCGATGCCCTGGATGGGGAAGCTGTCTTCTTGCTCGGCCCGGCGCTCGCGCGCGGAAGGTCGTCGCTGGGTGGCGAGTTGGCCGTTACCGTCGCCGTTAGTGTCGTTGGTGGTCGCGTAGTCAGTCGCGCCGGTAGATGTCTCGACCTCGCCGGTCTCATCGGGTGTCATGTGGTGCCTCCTCATAGAGAGTCCGCGCTTCATCGCGCACAAAATGCCCACATTAGGCATTGTTAGGATAGCAGAGGGGTATGGGGGTGTCAAGCATTGCTGCCAGCTTTGTATTGGTCAGATGCACCCCTGGTCGTTGCTGGTGTCGAATGCATTTCCCTAAAGTTGTGGTGCCACTCTGTCATTCTGCTACCGGGCTACATTGGCGGTTAGACGTGATGCGGTAGAACTCTCTATCCTGGTATGATTCTACTGTTGACATACTTTGCGGCAGCAAAGCTTTCCTAGCTTAATCCTTCCTTGGTGACGTGAAGCAACCTACGTCTTTCCGCACCGTTTTATATTTGCTGATCTGGATACTTGGAAAGGACGAGAAACGTGACCAAACGCAGGTTCTTTACCATCGGTACTATTGCTCTGAGCATGCTAGCAACATTGGTTTTCCTTTGGTTTGGCGGCAGTAATATCTCGGCGGACGCGCCTGTTATATTGGACCAACAGGAAGCCGGTTTTCGCTACCGCGTGGGTGCGCCAGATGCGAAAACTCTTCGGATCGAGGTAGACTATGACACCCAGTCGGTAGGCGGTGTGCTTGGATACCAGAAAGCTGTCGCTGCCCGCTCTGCTCGTTACGCGGCGGCCAATTTCACGCGGCCCATCGAAGTAGACGTTACCTTCAATAAGCCGTTGCCGTTGGAGCAGTTCAACGCATTCACCGAGAAGTACGGTTTGCAGTCGAGAGACTTTGTTATTCGAACCATCGATCCTGATGGGCAACGTTCCACCATAAGTGGCGCTCTCTCAGGAGACGAGGGCATATCGCAGGAGACTGTAGACCGGATGCTGCTGTCCAGTGGTGGCACAGTTCGGGGCCTGGTCAATTTCCGCGCTACCCTTGTTGGGGCGAGTTACGCGCAACTTGCGGCTGATAGTAACGTATTCCTCGTGGATGCCTTGGAGGCTGAGTTGAAGGATAAGGCAGTGGGCTTGCGCCCTAAGCAGGACAGGGCCGCCATCGAATACACACCTCGGAGCCTGTACTGGTTCCTGGAAGACTTAGGTCTAGTGCAGAAATAATCCAGGCAAAATTGTATTGAGTAAGCATGAAGGGCATGGATAGCTGAGGCACCTGTGCCCTCTTGCATTCCAGGCCCAGACGGCAACAAACCGGTGGAGTACCAGTGCAGTTTGACCTACAATTGTGCCGGCCACGAGACCTGCCCCGCCTCCCGCTCCCTTTGCGCTTGCCTCCAGAAGAGCACGCCAGTCACGATTATCACCAGGTGCACCACGATGAAGCCAATGTAGATGGGCGCGGACGCATACCCGCGTGAGATGTAATAGATGTCGTCCAGCACGCCCCGGATAAGTTCCAGCAGCACCACCGTTTGTACGAGGATGATATTCCTGAGCGGGTGGCGAGCGCCGTAAATAAGCATCGCGCCTATGACCAGCAGGTCAAGCCCGAAGACGAACGTCCAGTCAATCAGCGCCCTGTATTCTATGGTCTCGGGCCCTGCGGTAATCGGCACCAGCGAGCGAATACGCAGTTCGTTCAGGGGTGGTATGAACCCGATCCCCAGGATGACGTAGAAGATGCCGACTACACGCATCCACCACTTCAATCGAGTCGCGGTAGCACCACTCATCTACCCAACTGGCGTACGACATGTGGAGTACGGCATGCCAGATTTGCGCTCCTTCTGCTATTCGCTACCAGTCACGTAGTGTGGTGCCGCCACTGGCTTCGACTCGGGCGAGCCTTTCTGTCGCAGGAAGATGGAGAATACGACAATAGCTCCTATCGCCATGAACTCACTCTGCCAGTTCTGGAACGACTCGAACCACATCCTGGACGTGCCCAGGTAGCCGAGGGTAGTTACGGTTTCTCCACCGTGGGCCAG
Source organism: Chloroflexota bacterium (assembly GCA_030914045.1). GTDB lineage: Bacteria > Chloroflexota > Chloroflexia > QHBQ01 > JADMIH01 > JADMIH01. The sequence continues at coordinate 20,039 of JALZHG010000041.1, forward strand.
TTGCTCCTGGTTGTAGTCTTCAGCGCCACCCAACGCGTGGAGTGCGAACGACATAAAGAACAGGGCGAAGAAGGTAATGCTGAGGGAGTTCTCGTATATCTTCAGGATGAAGCCGCCTTGCTTCACGGGGCCAGGCGCGCCCTTCTTCTTCCTCTCCTTCGGGTCGCGCGGGTCGGCGTCCACCGGCTCCTCACCTTCCAGCTTCTTCGACTCGGACGAGCCTTTCTGCCTGAGGAAGATAGTGAGCACAATATACATGCCCATTTGCAGGAACTCGCTCTCCCAGTTCTCGAAGATGGCCTCAATGAAGTGTCCCGTGCCCAGGTACTCCACCATGCCGACGCCTTGCTCGCCATGTTCCTGCTGGTCTTCGTTGTACTCCATGTTCCCGGCTATCGCCTGCCCAGTGACAGAGAACAGGAACATGAGGAATAGCACTATGGAAAGACTATTCTCGCGCCAAAACTTGCCCATCTGACCCTCCACTACTTCAACATTGAAGTTGCGCCGCTTGGGCAAGTATATGCCTCCGCTACTGCTAACTCAATCAAAGCGGCAGTAAGGTGGATAACTGGTGCAAAGGGACGATGGACGATGGAGGATAGTAGACGGAACCGCCAAGACGCCAAGGACGCAAAGTACGCGCCAAGAGGATGATGGTTAGATGCTATTCGTCAACTCAAAACTCATAACTCGTCCATCGTCAATCGTCCGCCGTCGGCTTGCCTGGTACCACCCCACGACGTACAATACCCTAATACATCCCACAGGAGGGCATTATGACCCCTGGTTCCTACAGCGAGGTGGTGGCCTCGAACCGGCAGAATTACACTAATGAGCTTGTTGAGTTCCTCAGCATCCCATCGGTCAGCACCTTATCGCAGCACAAGGGCGACGTGCAGCGCGCCGCGCAGTGGGTGGCCGACGATTTGAAGCGAGCGGGCATGGAGAACGTGCGCGTCATACCCACCAGCGGGCCGCTGGGGCACCCGCTTGTTTACGCCGATTGGCTTCACGCGGAAGGGCAGCCTACCGTGATGATTTATGGGCACTACGACGTGCAGCCGCCCGACCCCCTGGACGAGTGGCAGACCCCGCCTTTCGAGCCGACCATTCGCGACGGCAACGTGTACGCTCGCGGCTCGGCTGACGACAAGGGGCAGCTTTACGTGCACCTCAAGGCAGTGGAACTGCTGATGAAGCAGCACAACGGCACGCTGCCCGTGAACGTGCGCTTCCTCATCGAGGGTGAGGAGGAAGTGGGCGGCGAAGGGATAGAGCACTACGTCAGGGAGCAGCATGAGGAGTTGAGTTGCGACGCAGTGCTCATCAGCGACAGCCACATGTTCGCGGAGGGGCTGCCCGCTATCGATGTCGGGCTGCGCGGCATGGTCTACACGGAGCTAACGGTGAGGGGGGCGCGGCAGGACCTCCATTCGGGCCTCTATGGCGGCGCGGTGCCGAACGCCATCAACACCCTGTGCCACATAGTAGCGAAGCTGAAGGACGAGCAGGGCCGCATCCAGGTGCCCGGCTACTACGACGACGTGCGAGTGCTCACCGAGGAGGAGCGGGCCGACTTCGCCAGCTTGCCTTTCGACCCGGAGGTCTGGCGCGAGCACGAGGTCGGTTCGCCGGGGCTGACGGGGGAGCCTGACTTCTCGGTATTGGAGCAGATAGGCGCTCGGCCCACGCTGGACGCAAACGGCATCATCGGCGGCTTCACTGGGGAGGGTGCCAAGACGGTTATCCCCGCCGTGGCCCGCTGCAAGATCAGCATGCGCCTTGTGTCCGACCAGAACCCCACGAAGATCTGGGAGTCGTTCAAGCGGTACGTAGAGGAGATTTGCCCGGCATACGCCTCGGTGGAGGTGAACCTGATACACACCGCCGAGCCGGTGCTGCTGGATACCGATTCACCCTACATGCGGGCGGCCCAATCCGCGCTATCGGAGGTGTTCGGCAAGAAGGCGGTTTTCTTGCGCGGCGGCGGCTCGATACCGATAGTGTCGCTGTTCAGCAAGGTGCTGAACGCTCCCTCCATCCTGATGGGCTTCGGCCTCCCCGACGACAACCTGCACGCCCCCAACGAGAAGATGAAACTAGACAATGTCTTCAAGGGGATTGAGGCTTCGATGCGGTACATGGAGATGCTGAGGCGGTAGCGAGGACTGAGCCACTTTGAGTATGAAAGAAGGGCAACCCGGTCTTGGTGCCCTTCTTTCATACTCAGCTACTTATTAGAGGGGTCAAGTAGCCCCTCTTCAAACAGCAATTGGTCCAACCCGTCAAGCAGAGACTCCCCGGCCAGCATCACGAGTTGGAGGTCGGCAGAGCAGGTGGCCTGGAGCAGGGCCTGGACTTGCTCAACCATGCCCGGCGGCACCTTCTCACAGGTCGAAGCCAGCTTCAGCAGGCGCTTCTCACCGGGGTGCGTGGTGCGGTTCGCGGCAAAGAGGATGTCGAAGTAGCTGGCGAGCAGAGCCGCTAGCCTGTCGTTACTCGCGACCAGGTCATTACGGCGTACCGCCTTTTCTAACTGGTGCTGAAATGACGACATATTGATGCGGAGGAGGGGGTGGTTCCTGGCGACTATTGCCTGGACCAACTCTTCGGGGTATGGTTGGGCTGCCTTTTCCTGCAAGCGGGCGAACCAGCCGTTCCGGTCGAACAATGGGACCGATTTGCGAACATTGTGCCAGAATGCGGTGGAGTAGCCGATAGAAGCCTCGTGCCGTACCAACACTCTATCAAGCTGCTCCTCGATCCAGTCCTGGTGCCTGTACATCAGGTCCACCGCTATGCCCGAAGCGGCCTCCACCCACTCGTCGCCCGGCTCCCAGAAGCGATTGTCTATTTCGGCGTAGCTGGCGCGTGAGTGGATAATCTCGGCCCGTGTTGCTACTGGTACCTCCCGCGTGACATAGACGTACAGGTCGATATCGGAGTCCGCCACCGCGTTGTCTGTGGACACAGAGCCACCCAACGCTATAGCTTCTACCTCGGGCAACGCCGAGAAGATGGCAGCGATAGATCGAGCTAGCGTGAGACGCTCGGTTATGTGGGTGTCAGTCATGGTCGTCCTCAGAAATCATCGGGTAAATAAGACAGAGGAAATTAGCACCCAAGCCCAAACCTTGTCATTCTGAACGCAGTGAAGAATCTCGTCCTCTACCGAGATGTCACCTCTTTCTTATGGGACTCTGTTGCTGTAGGAAAGGTGGTACTTGGGTGCTAAGGGACGAGATTCTTCGCTGCGTTCAGAATGACAAAGACCGACTCTACCGCAAATATCCAACTCTACTCTTATTGTAAAAGTTTCTGGTATGCCGACGGCAGGGCTGCGTCTAATATGCGTACTGCTTGAGCTGCTGTTTCGCGGTGGTGCGGCGGGATGAAGCTTTCCACCAGTGCCAGGGTCTCCCGGTACAATGCCAGCACCGCTATGCCGCGCGACCTGGCGGGCGTGCCTTGCTCCTCGTCGGCTAGCGGGGCTACCCCAGCGGCGATGTTATGGTAGCGCGTCCAGGCAGACTCCAGCCCCACCGACTCCTGCACCTGCCTGTAATAGGTCCTGTCGCTCTGCACCAGCACCCCGCGTTGCACTGCTACCAGGTCGGTGAGGCTCCACAGGAGGTTGGTGGTCGTAAGCGCGATAGCCAGGTCGTTGCCCATCGATAGGTCGCCCAGCAACTTGTGCACGGCCTCCGCCGAACCTGCGAGGGAAGCCCCGGCGTATTCGTTGGCGGCTGGCTGCAACGGCTCCCAGGTGAACGCCTCAATCTCTCGCATCAGCGCCCGGATGGTGCCGTCCCTGTCTAGCAGCACCTGAGCGCCCCGGTAGCCATTCACCACCCAGATAGCGCGGTTGGGCAGCGACAAGTCGGCCCGCACCCCGGCGGCAGTCTTATAGGACACGCTCACCAGGTAGTCGTCGCGGTAGAATAGCCGTTTCTTGCGGGGTGGCGCGCCTTCGTGCAGGAACGGGGCAATGTCAATGTCGCTGAAGCGGGTCGCCTCACCCCTCGCGTAGCTACCTGCCAGCATGATGCCTGCGATCTCTTCGTCCGCTAACTCGCCAATAAGGCTCTCGATGAGTTGTGGGGGCAGGGAGTTATGGTCCAAGTATGGCCTACGTATGGGCTATTTCAGGCCGATGCTGTAAACAGGTGGCAGGTACCATACCCGCTCCGCGTACTCTCCGGCGTGATCACCTGAAGAGGCCACCCACCGGGCGTAGTCGCGCACCGCACCGGGCATCGCCTGGCTGCTGCCGAACAGCACGTCAAGTTGCGACTTGTACCTGGTGATGGCCGCTATCTTGAGGCCGATTAGCTCGGAGATAGGCGTGAGGCGTGGCCGCACGGGCATGTTCAGTTCCCGCAAGCGGCGGTCTAACAGCCCCGGTTTGGAGGCGTAAGGGTAGTCCTCATAGAAGAGCACGCCGAAGCGCGGACCGAGCCGCCGGGCGGCCCAGAACACCAACTGGTGGTCTACATGGTGGCCTACGCCAAGCGGTGCGAATACTCTCACCCTGCCGCGCTCTCCCCCATGTTCGCGCACTACTCGCCTGATCTCGTCAGCGATGCGGGGCACGAGCGTGCGTCTCTCCTCCCTCTTCACGTTGCCGAACAGGTCTTCGTCGGAGTTGTAGAGCGACGCGCCCGCCGCGTGCCGGCGGTAGGGTGCATCCGGCACGTCCAGCCACACAGGTTCCAGCCCCAGCAGGCGCATGGCCGCGCGTTCTTCCTCCCGCCGCACCTGGTTGATGCTTACACCCGCGTTGCCGCCCGCGCTTTGCCACTGTTCGTGCTGAAAGTTGGCGTACTCCGAGAGGCCGGTGCCTTCCGGCTCGGGCGCGGCGCACACCACCAGCCCCACGCAGCGCGCGCCCATCCTCGATAGGCGCACCGCCGTGCCTCCGCACGAGAGCGGGATATCATCGAAATGCGGCGATAGGAAGATGGCGAGAGGTGGGGGCATCAGGAAGTTATGAGTTGTGAGTTGTGAGTTGTGAGTTGGGTGTGGATGGGCTGACATTCTTTATACCACCTACATGCAGGTTGTTCCAGGTAAGAAATTGCTGGTCGCTCAAGTAACGAGTGGTTGAGGCATGTTGCAGTGTCGCATGATGACGCCCGTCGATTCAAATCGAGGGCTACACCTTGCGAAGTCTGCCCTGCGGCAGACTGATTGATCTGAGAGGGACTGAAGAGACCTGATTAGATGTATCAGTCCCGCAGGGACTTTGCCTTGCATAGCCCTCGATTTCAATCGATGGGCGTCACCTTGCCACACCGCCACACGGCTCAATCCTGTCTAGTGACCGCTAACAACACGCGTGTTATACTACCCGCATGAACAGCAACTTGCGGGAACAACTGCGCGGATTGGTGGTGTTCGCGCCTGAAGTGGGCGAGGCGTTGAGGCAGGGTAGAGCGGTAGTGGCGCTGGAATCGACCGTCATAGCCCACGGATTGCCGCACCCGACCAACCTGGAAGTGGCAGCCAGTATGGAGCGCCTGGTCCGCGAAGGCGGGGCTGTTCCGGCCACCATCGCTATCCTGGATGGCCGGGTGCATTATGGCCTGAACGCTGAGGAGTTGGAGCGTGTCGGCACCGCGGGCGACATCCACAAGGCGAGCTTGCGCGACCTGCCCCTGCTGCTCGCGGGCAAGGCCAGTGGAGCAACCACCGTTTCGGCCACGGCTCACCTGGCGGCGCTTGCGGGCATCAAGGTGTTCGCGACGGGGGGCATAGGCGGGGTGCATCGCAACTGGGAAAGCACCCTCGACATCTCCGCCGATCTGCCCGCGCTGGCTTCTACGCCAATCGTCACCGTCTGCGCGGGGGCCAAGTCGGTGCTCGCCCTGCCAGCCACCCTGGAGTGGCTGGAGACGCACGGCGTGCCGGTACTTGGCTACGGCACCCATACCTTCCCGGCATTCTATACCCGTACCACCAGCCCTGCTTTGCGCGTGGACCGCACCGTTGAGACCGCGCGGGAAGTGGCCGACATCTTCAAAATGCGGCAGCGGGTAGGCCCGGCGGGTGGCGTGCTGGTGTGCCAACCCCTGCCCGAAGAACACGCTCTCGACAGTGGCGAGATAGAGGCCGCTATAGAAGACGCCCTGCGAGAGGCCCGGTCCCAGGGCGTCACAGGCCGCGAGGTGACCCCGTTCCTCCTGGGGAATCTCGCCCGCGCCACCTCCGGCCGCTCCTTAGCCGCCAACCGCGCCCTGCTGGAAAACAACGCTCGCCTCGCCGCCGAGATAAGCCGCGCGCTTAACCCCCAGAACTATGTTTGACGATTTGGGAATTGGGATTTCGGATTGCGGATTTATTGGGCATCTCCTACATCCGCTCTTCCTTAACCCAAATCCGAAATCCGAAATCCCAATTCCCAAATCATGAACCTCCTCTCTTTAGGTGACCTGCTGCTCGACCTGCTGGTGCGGTACGACCCGGCTTCGGGTGAGGTGGACGTGGGGGCGGGGGCGGTCCAGATGCATCCTGGTGGGTCGGCGGCTAACTTTGCCGTGCAAGCCGCACGGCTTGGGGCGGCGGTGCGCTTCATCAGCCGGGTGGGGCGCGACATGCCGGGCGAGATGCTTGTGCGGTCGTTGGAGAGTGCACGCGTAACACCTTCGGTGCGCGTTATGGACGGTGAGGTGACCGGGCGGGTGCTCGTCATGGTGGATGATGCGGGCAACAGGCGGATGTGGTCGTACCCAGGTGCCAGCGCTCTCATCAGCCCCCGCGACCTCGAACCTGGGTGGTTTGGCGGCCTGGATGCCTTTCACCTGACAGGCTACTCGTTCCTGCGGGAAGGTCCGAGGGAGGCCGCCCACGAAGCCCTGCTCCTGGCCCGCCAACTCGGCTCGCCACTGTGCACCCTCGATCCCAACCCGGCCCACCTGATAGCCGACTACGGCCCTGCCCGCTTCCGCGACCTGCTGGGGGAGCTGCGATTTGACATAATCTTCCCCAACATGGAGGAAGGCAGCCTGCTCAGCGGGGAGCACGAGCCGGAGGCAATCGTTTCGAGCCTGTTGGAGATATCTCCGCTGGTGGTGCTCAAGCTGGGGGCGGAGGGTTGCCTGGTGGGTACGGCTGAGGACCGCGTGCTCAGTCCGGGCGTTCAGGTGAGCGAAGTGGTAGATGTGACGGGTGCGGGTGATGCGTTCGCGGCGGCGTTCGTGGTAGAATATCTGGCCCGCAAGGACATCCGCACAGCCGCAGCCGCCGCCAATCATTTCGCGGCGCAGGTGGTCGGCCGCGCCGGAGCCAGGTAGCACCCCGATTATGCCCCAAGAAACTAATCCAACCAACGCCACACCGCCCCGGCCCAAGCGCGGCCACCAACGCCGCCCGCCTCTAGCCGAGGTAGACACTATGGAGCTTTGGCAGTCGTGGCAGCGTGGCGACCGCCGTACGGTGAGGCCCTGGATTGGCCTCTTAGCGAGCTTTTGCCTGGTGCTGGCGGGTATGTACTCCTTCTTTTTCTTCTCCACCACCTTGAGCAACGACCCGTTGGCCGGGGCCATTATGTCGTTTGTCTTTATCGTGCTGATATTCTACCTGGGTCGGCGCATCTCTCCCGAACCGAGACTGGTCGCGCTGGTGGTCGGCTTTATGTCGGCGGTGTCGCTGACGGCGTTCGGCCTGTGGCTGCTGGTGTGCGCCCTCAGTGGCTGGAACGCCTGGGTAGCGATAATGGGCACTCTAACGCTGGGCCTGCTGGGTGCGTTCCTGGCCGTGCCATCGTTGAACGCTATCGAGAGGCAATACGCTAGGCGTGACGAGTAACACGTAAAGCGTGAGGCGTAAAGCGTTACACATAAGGGTGCCTTAAGAACCTATTTCAAGATCGTAGCTGTACTTGAGGAAGAGGTATGAAACCACCTCTAAGTCAGTTTAATGGCCAGAGCCAAGGCATAACAGGACATGAGCGCGATTCAACCAACAGAAATAATCCCGACATTGCTCCTTATCTGTACAGGCTTCAAGCCAACCTGGGAAGAACATCTCGGATATTGGAAGGGAGAAGAAGCAGGCATATTCAATGATTCTGCTCAGTTTGTACATTACCTGGTTGATACATATGAGCAAGGGGATGCTGAAACATTGTACTCAGCATTTGAGACAATTGAGAAGTTTATGGTAGAGGGAACAGAAGAGACAAAACAGATAACAATCGTGGGTATTCTTGAGACCCTCCAGTGCTATGCCTCTCACCGGTCCTATGGCGAGGGTGTGTTTGTTCAGTACCTGGGACCCAACTCAACTGTTTACTGGCACGAACTAGAGAATATATGGGAGGGCAAGAGTAGTCTTGCTGATGTTATCAGAGCAGAATACAACACGAATATTTAGAGCTATATGCAGGTGTCTGACACGATACTGTGCCACCCATAGCATAGGAGAGGCAGTTGGCAATCGAGCTCTCGCTAAGTACTGCTGTAGTATTAAGTAACAAAGCGGCATAAACAGACCAAATCAGGTTCCGGTGATTACGAGTTACGAGTTACTCGTCACTATCGAAAGGAGCACATGAAAGAGCTTATCGAATGCATCCCCAACTTTAGTGAGGGGCGGCGGCAGGACGTGATTGACCAGGTGGCGAGGGCGGTGCGCGCTGTTGAGGGCGTGCGGCTACTGGACGTGTCGTCCAACCCCGACCATAACAGGACGGTGCTCACCTTCGTGGGACCAGTGCAGGCGGTGGGTGAGGCGGCTTTCGCGGCGACGGCCGAGGCCGCCCGGTTGATCAATATGGAGGAGCACAAGGGCGAGCACCCGCGTATGGGCGCTATGGACGTGGTGCCGTTCGTGCCGGTGTCGGGCGTTACTATGGACGACGCGGTGGTCCTGGCTAAGACGGTGGGGCAGCGCATTGCTGAAGAACTGGAGGTGCCGGTCTACCTGTACAGCGCGGCTGCCACCACTCCCGCACGCAAGCGCCTGCCCGACGTGCGCAAGGGCGAGTACGAGGGCCTCAAGGCGGCGATTTCCACCCCCGAACGTAAGCCCGACTACGGGGAGCCTCGCATGCACTCGACCGCCGGGGCCACGGCCGTGGGTGCCAGGCCGCCCCTCATCGCGTTCAACGTGAACCTGGGCACCACTAACCTGCAAATCGCCAAGACCATAGGCAAGGCCCTTAGAGAGAGCAGCGGCGGCCTCATGAACGTGCAGGCGATGGGCGTCGATCTAGCGGCGGAAGGGCTGGTGCAGGTCTCGATGAACCTGCTCGACTACACCAAGACTCCCATCCACCGCGCCTTCGAATTGGTGCGCCTCGAAGCCGAACGCTATGGCGTGCCGGTAGTCGCCAGTGAGGTCATCGGCCTGGTGCCGCTGGATGCGTTGCTGGGTGCCGCCGACCACTACCTGCGCCTGAAGGACTTCAGCCGCAACCAGGTGCTGGAGGCTCGGCTGTTGGAGGAGTGAGCCTGAAACGTGAAACGTGAAACGTGATGCGGTGTGGGGCACAGGCTCTCGTGAATGCCACCTTGTTGGCCTTGGAGACATAAGCCCCAACCTGTCATCCTGAGCGTAGCGAAGGATCAGGTGGGTAAGCGGGAGTCTTCAACGTTGGGGATGATAAGGGCAGTAGGAACATCGGTGCCTCAGTAGTAAGAGTCAAGAACGGGCTACTGATCCTTCGCTACGCTCAGGATGACAGGGTGGGTCTTGGTTCTGTAGTACAAACCGCCCGGCATTCACGAACCGAATAACACAAGCCGCATCACGTTTCACGTTTCACGTTTCACCTAAACGCCTGTAGCTCCTCCTGCATCCTCTCCACGAAGTTGCCGTCCGTGATGCTGCCGAGGTTGATGTTCACGTTGGCGATGGCACCGTCGCGGGCGGCATCTGCCAGCAGTTGGGCCACCTTGGCGTCAGAGGCCACGTTAGGGTTGCTCTTCTCGATGGCTATCGTGGCTAGCTGGTATATCTCGTGAGAGGCCTGGGCCACCCGCAGTGGCACCTCAGTAGCGTACTGCAACCCTGCCTGGATGGCAGCCGTGCGCTCGGCCTTCTCGGCATCGGTGGACCTGGGTAGCTTGTACGCCTGACTCACCTGGTCGTAGGCCTCAGTGTCCTGGTCCACCGCCTCAAGCAGCGTGCCTCGCAGTTCTTTGGCCCTGGCTAACACCACCGTTAGATCAGCTTCCACGTCGCGGAACTTGTCTCGCCCCACCGTCAGGTTGCAAGCCATCTCCACCATAGCCGCCGACATAGCCCCCGCCAACGCGCTGGCACTTCCCCCACCCGGCGTTGGCTGTGCCGACGCAAGCTGCTCTATGAAGTCCTGTACAGTCATTTTAGTAAGAGCCATTCGCATCTCCTTCGGAGAATGCTTAATTCTTAATTTTGAATTCTTAATTGGTCGTTATCACGGTCCCACGACCAAAAACCACTACCTGGCGTTCTCAATTAAGAATTCATAATTAAGAATTAAGCATTGTATCAGTGTCCCCAGTCGCGTGGGTAGCGGAAGTCTATCCCCGGCGTGCGGGAGCCTACCTTGGCGATGATGGGGGTCATGCGCTTGTACTGGTTATTGCGCACGGTGCGTACCACCCGACTGACCAGCGCCTCGTCGAAGCCCATTTCGATCACGTACTGCGGGTCGAGTCGCTCGTCCACCAGCAGGTAGAGCACCTGGTCCACGGTATCGTAGGTGAGGCCCATCTCGCTTTCGTCGGTCTGGCCGGGCCAGAGGTCGGCGCTGGGCTTCTTTTCGATGATGGGCGCGGGCACCCCCACGGCGCGGGAGAGGGCGCGGATTTGCGTCTTGTACAGGTCGCCTATGGGCTGGATGGAGGCGGCGCTGTCGCCGTACCAGGTGGTGTAGCCAAGCAGGTACTCAGTCTTGTTGGAGGTGCCGAGCACCAGGGCGTTCTCGGCAGCCGAGCGGTCGAACACGGCCACCATGCGCAGCCGGGCCAGTATGTTGCCCCGCCGCAGGTTGCTCAGCTCGCCACCGTAATGCTCGAACAGAGGCTCCGCCATCGGCGTAATGTCTATGAGATCGCTCTGGATGCCAAGCTGCTCTACGAGCAGGCGAGCGTGGCCCTCGCTTTCGGGGCTGCTCGTCCTGTAGGGCAGCATGATGCCCACTACGTTCTCAGGGCCTAGCGCTTCAGCCGCCAGCGTTGCCGACAGCGCCGAGTCGATGCCGCCCGACAGCCCCAGCACCAGCCTGTTGAAGCCAAACTTGCGCACTTCCTGGCGGATAAAGTCAACCAGCAGGCGGCGGGTGAGGTCGGGGTGGATGGCGAGCCGGTCCGTGACCGATTTGGGGTGGAGTGTGTGCGCTTTCAGGCTGCCCTGGTCCGGGGTGTTGTCCATGCTTATTGCTCCCGCTGCTCGTACTCGTCCCGGTCGAGCGCGAAGTACTTGCAGTCCATGTTGTAGTAGAAGGCGTCCCTCTCGTAGCGGAGGCCGATCTTCTCAAGCACGCGTTGCGACGGGACGTTGTCGGGCCTGGTGACGCCCACCAGGCGTGGCAGGCCCACCACGTTGAAGCCAAAATCGCGCACCGCTGCCGCCGCCTCGGTAGCGTAGCCCTTGCCCCAATACGGCCGCCCGAACAGGTAAGCCACCTCCACCTCCGGAGTGTTGTCCAGGTGGAATATGCCGCACTGCCCCACAAGCGTGTTGCCGTCCTTCAACTCCACCGCAAATAGCCCGAACCCGTTCTCCCTGAACCTCGCAATGATACGCGGAATAGCCATCTCTACCCGCTCCCTCGGAACAGGCTGCCCGGTGCTCATCCACTTCATCACTTCGGGGTCGGCGTAGAAGGGCGCAAGCTGGTCAACGTCGTCCGGCCTGAACATGCGCAGTCGCAACCGCTCCGTCTCAATCGGCTCAGGGTCGGTGAAGGTTGGCTGTTCGGCAGCAGACACGATTGCTCCATTTGGGAATTGGGTTTTCGGATTGCGGATTTAGTAGATATCCGAGCAAATCCGAAATCCGAAATCCCAATTCCCAAATCACTCATCTCTCTCTTTTACAATCCGCTGAAGCTCTTTCAGCACCAGTTCGGGGCGCTCGTCGCGGAGGAGGGGTAGGCTGCGGCGCTTGAAGCGGACTTGCTCGGGGTTAACCGTGGCGGTGACCAGGCACTCCTCGAAGTGCTCGCCCTTGACCAGGAACTCGCCGTCGGGGGCGATTATGGTGCTGTAGCCCCCGAAGGCCACGCCGTCCTCGTAGCCGACGCGGTTGCAGTGGAAGATGAAGGTGGTGAAAAGCTCGGCGTACACGCGGTGAGTCATTACCACGTCGTAGCTGGTGTCCAGGTAGTCGTCGCCCGGCTTCACGCCCCGGCCCGGCCCCGCCGCCACCAGCAGCAACGTCTCGGCCCCGTCCATCCAGAGTAGGTAAGGCAGGGAGAGGTGCCAGAAGTCCTCGCACACCAGCATGCCCATGCGCCCAAAGCGGGTGTCGAAGGCCCTCACCCTGGTGCCCCAACCGACGTAGCGCATGTCATCGAACATGCCGTAAGTGGGCAGGTGCACCTTCTGGTGGACGTGCTTGATCTCGCCGCCGCCGATGTAAGCCTGGGCGATGTAGTGCACGAAGCGGTCGCTCTCCTCCACGAAGCCGACGCAGATATCCATATCGTTGTCGCGGGAGGCTTCCATAAGCAGGCGCAGCGGCTCGGCGGGTGGGTCCACGCACAGCCCGATTTCGTGGGTGATGTCCTGCAAATAGTAGCCTGTGAGGCTGAGTTCGGGGAAGATGAGGAGGTTGACGCCTGCCGCTTTGGCCTGCTCCATGTACTCGAAGTGCTTCTTGAGGTTGGCTTCCAGGTCGCCCAGCTTCACGTTGATCTGGGCCAGTCCGACCACGTACGGGTCAAGAGGGGGTTGGGGCATAGCTGCCTCTCCAATTGGGATTCCACCCGCATTATACGGGAGAGGCACACCCTCGGCAAAGGTAACAGACGAAACCGCCAAGTCGCCAAGGACGCCAAGAGCGCGCAAAGAGAAGGATTGATTATTCACCGCAGAGACGCAGAGGACGCAGAGGGCACGCAGAGATTGTGGTTGTTTAGTGAAGGGGTAAGGACAGCATTGTACTGTGTGATGCTGCCCTTACTCAGAACACCCTCAACTACTCTCTGCGTAACCTCCGCGCCCTCTGCGTCTCTGCGGTGCAATTCTTTGTTGCTTATGAGTTAAGGCTGGAATGCAAAACGAAAGTCCCTCCTGGTGGGGGAGAGACTTGGCAAGCGTGGTAAATGTCTTGCGCGGGGTTACGACATCTGTTGCAGGCCGGTGTAGAGGCCGACCTGGTTGCCTGCGGGGTCGCGGAAGACGGCGTACCAGCCTATCCCCGGTATTTCTTGCTTGGGTGAGACAACGCTTCCGCCCAACTGCTCGGCCTTTGCTAGGTCGCCGTCGATGTCGTCTGTGTTGACGTAGACGAGCACCTGGCCCGGCGCGACCTCGAAACCGCCCTCGGTGCTGCCGACCTTGTTGAAGCCGCCGCCCTGGCCTTCTCCGCTGGCGAAGGTGTAGTAATCGAACTCGGTCATGTGGTGCATCTCCCAGCCGAAGAGGCCAGAATAGAACTCCGCTGACTGGGCCGAATTGGTGGCGGGAAACTCTACGTGAACGAAACTGTGATTGGACATTGTCTTGCCCTCCTGGGTGATATGGGGTGTCACTTGGGCTGTGTCGAAAGGTGGGGCGACGTGCAGGAATATTATAGAACATAAGTTCTATTTGGTCAATAGGTCTGGGGTCGTATTCTCCACATCCTCGCCGGGGGTGTTCCACCTTCTTGGTAGGGAAGCAGGGCATTGGATATGGTAATTCTCGGATAGGGACGCCCGTCGATTGAAATCAAGGGCTACACAAGGCAAAGTCTGCCCTGCGGCAGACTGGTTCTTCTTAGAGAACCTGAATAGACCTAAAAAGATGCTGTAGTCCCCGAAGGGGACTTTGCAAGGTGTAGCCCTCGAATTTATTCGACGGGCGTCTTCTATGCAATTTGTGCCATTTTCACGTATTCTCGGGTCTTTACAGGCAAGCACGATTACACACGGACACTTCGCGCACGACCCA
>JALZHG010000577.1 GCA_030914045.1 Chloroflexota bacterium
ATTCACCCGAGTGCGTGGAGGAACTGTTTGGAAAATAGCTGGACGAGCCTGGATCGCGTGTTTTTGGTATCGCAGAGCGGCGATAAGGGTGCTTTACAGCCCGTTTTTTCCGACCCATAGAACCTAAGAGTGGAGTCCATTCAGATTTTCCAAACAGTTTCTCCCCGAAAATAGGGGTATAAAGGGCGGAAGCGCGATCCGGTCCTAAGACAGCATGCCTACACGGCGAATGTAAGCACCGCCCAGGGCCGCCGATCGGGGAGAGGTCCGTTCGCGCCGTGGCGTAGGCCGTCAAGAGCGCGGTATCCTGCGGGGTGATGAGGAACTCGTGCAGGTCCCCCCGCAAGCTGTTGCCCGCGCGCACCCAGGCTATCTCGCGGTAAGAGCCATCGAAGATCACATACTCGCCGAGGCCATGGCCGGCTACGACCCTGCCCTCCCACCAGGTGAGCACGGGTCTGCCCTTGTAGTACTGCACCTTGAAGTCCCTCGCGGTCGTGTGCTTGCTGAACCACACGAGCTCGCCTTGGGCGTCGATGATCATCGGTCCGTGCTCGCCTGCGCCCTCCTTCAAGGCTACGAAGACGTAGCCGGGAGCGGTGCCGTACACCCGCTTTGTTACCTCGACGGCGGCAGGGCCGAGGTCGGGGCGCGGGCGGAACGCCCACACGCGCTTCGGAAGCACGGGCGTTCCGCTCGCCAGGGGCCAGACCTTCCGGGTGCGCAAGGGGGTAAGCTTTGGTTTGTGCAGGGACTTGAGCTTTGAGGTGCGCTCGAGCAGGTCGCAGCCTACTGCGTTTGTCAAGGTGAGGTAGGCACCCACGGTTCCCAGCGCCCTGAGAAACCTGCGTCGTGTGAGCTTAGCGCCCATCGCTAAACCCTGCATGCTCAAGGGTACTTCTTGACGATCTGGTCTCTTTGATCGACCAGCTCATAGGTGTCGGACTGAGATTGCGCAAGAGCCCGATTACCTTGGGAGACTCTTCCTTCCGAGAATCCACCACAGGCGAAGTTCACGCGCACTTCGATCCGTCGGGCATGGGGTCGTACTCGAGATTGAGGTCCGTTGGTGCACCGAGGCTCTCCCCCTAGCCCTCTACCCGAGCGCCTGACTACTCTGTCTGGACCAGTTCGATGCCCTTACTTTCCTCCACCAGGCGGGCGAGAACGGCGTTTATCTCCAGTCCCAAGAGCACCATAAGACCCGTCACGTAGAGCCAGAGCATGAAGACTATCACCGCCCCGAGCTGGCCGTAGATCTGCCCGTAGTTACCTAGGTTCGCGACGTAGTAGCTTAAAGCGCCATCAGATACGAACAGCAGCACCGTCGCGATGAACCCGCCCGGCGTGATCCACTTGAACGGTAGCTTCGCGTCGGGGGCCAGGTAGTAGAGCAGATCGAGGGCCACAGTGATGGCAACGAAGACCATGGCCCAGCCCAAGAGCTTCCCGAGGCTCGTGGCGGTTTCTGGCAGACCGGCTATAGCCGAGACGTAGGCTCCGACGTTGAACAGGGCGAGGGTCAGGACCGCGACGAGTAGCGTAAATCCCAAGGTTATGATCAGGCAGGTGCCGCGCAACCGCCACAACGGCCGACTCTCCTCCAGCCGGTAGGAGCGGTTCGCCGCCTTGGTGATGGAGATGGAGGCGGCCTGGCCCAGCCACAGGGCGCCCAGGATACCGAGGACGAGCGCGCCCGTGCTCGCGGTGCGCAGCGTGCGATCGACGTAGTCGACCACCAGGGTATGGGCGTTCGCGGGCAAGAGCCCAGTCAAGGCCTCGAACAGGCTGTTCAGGGCCGCCTCGGGGTTATCGATCACCAGGCCGGTCAAGGAAACGAGGAAGATGAGAAATGGGAAGAAGAATAGCAGGAAGAAGTAGGCGAGCTGGCCGGCGAGCCCGAGCAGATCGTTGCGTCGCATCCCGAGCACCACTTCCCAAAGCATCCGGGGGCCGAGGATCCTTTTCAAGTCCGAGTAGAAATCGCCCATGCTTGTGTAGGATACCCAACCCGATGGGTGAGGACTAACACAGGTTCGTGAAAGTGGGCTTCCGAGAACTCCGACAAGGCAAGGCTCGCAGAACACTACTTCCAGGCGCTTCGATGAATAAGGGCAAGAAGAAGGCCGGGCTGCCTTGGAGGGGGTAAACTGGCGAACCCGGCTCAACAATGAGATGTACCTCCTACGAGCTTCGGTGAATAAGGCATGAAGAACCGGAGTCCCCCGTGCGAGGGACTCCGGCTACATCCGGTTTATGGGAGTTTGTCAGCTATC
>JALZHG010000578.1 GCA_030914045.1 Chloroflexota bacterium
CCCGCCCTTCCTGTACGTCTCCGAGGGTTCGCCGGCGGCGTGGGTGTCCCCGGTAAGGGCGTGGACGATGAGTACGGCGTTCTCGCCCTCCCTGTCCAGCTCGCCCCAAGTCTCGTAGGCGAGCGTAACTTCAGGCAGATGGCCGCCGAGTTCCGGCTCGAAGGAGCCTATGCGGTGGTTGAGTTTGCCCGAGGGAACCTGGGCCGGAGCGTGCCTAGCCCCGGCCCCCGGGTCTAGTGTCATACTCGGTAGTAATACAGCCTCCTTCTATCTCGTCGGGTCCTACGCTGTGGCGGCCGCCTTGGCATTCGCCACGGCGCCAGCCCTACGCGCAACCCGCTCGCAGAAGAGGCTGCCCACCTCTCCCCACATCTTCCAGAACGGTAATGGCCGTTCTGCTGGACTTGGCACCTTGCGGGGAGAAGTTCCCCGTGGGTTGCCGCGGTTTCGCAGGGCCAGTTCCCTCCACCGCTCTCGATGCGGGTTAACGCTAGGGCTGGATGCTAAAACACCCGCTCCTTCGGCGTCAAGGGTGGACCAGAAATTCCTTGCCTAGGAACAGGCGCGGTAGTCCGCCACTTAGCGCCGCACCCAGGGGTAGCGCACGTAGATCCAGGCGTTCTGGTACTTCCTGAGCCCCAGCCGGCGGGCTACCCGCGGCGTAAGGTCCACACCGGCGGGGTTGAGTACTTTCCTGCCGAACTGATCCCTGCCCCGGTTGTAGTTGTTGAAGTAGGCAGCCTGGGCTTCGGGCTTGCAGCGCGGGAGATCGTCCCACATGTCCCGATACCTGCGGCTCTGCCAATAGTTGTCCCTGATGTTCCACGGCCCCACCTCCTTGACCCGGGCGCGAGCCCTGTGGTCCCCGCGGCGCAGACTGACCCTGAAACCCCCGTCGAACTTCAGCTTTTTGTGCGGCAGGGCTACCTCGTACCTGGTGTAGCCGTGGTACTGGGTGGCGAAGACCCTGCACCTTACACCTCTGGTGGCGGCTGCCTCGAAGGTCTTGTCCCCGCTGGCCCGAAACTCCGCTCCCTCTTGCTGCCACTGGCTGTCAACCCACACTGCTAGATCAGACCGTCGCTCTTTGGGCAATAGATCCTTTACGGTTGACTTGGTTTCGGCGACGGCCTTCTTGACCTCCTCGTCGTAATCCGAGGCAGCTATCTTCTCCTTAACATTCTCGTCGGCCAACCCCTCGTTCGCCTCGATTATCTGCTCGCTTTCGGCATACTCCCTGGCGAGCGCCTCGTTCTCTTTGCGGACGGCCGCAAGGACCTCCTCGACCTCCCCGTCGCTCAGGGTGAATTCCTTCTGGAACTCCTCGACGTTCTGTTCCTCGGAGAGGATAAGAGAGAGCGCAGGCTTCTCGGGGTCCGAGTAAGCTGAGTACTCTTCCGCTTCGACAGCAGCGGACCCGCCCACAAACGCGAGCCCGAGGGCAGCCGCCGAGAGTGCCAAGGCAACCCCGACGCTAAGACTTCTTCCATCCAAGCAAACCACGAAGTACCGCGTCAGAGATCCGCTGGTGAATCTCACGGGAGGCCCCCTCCTCTTTGCACCCTTACCGAAGGGTAATTGTTACTACTCCAGCAATGTTACGCGCTTGCGGTCTTCCGGTCAATGGCCGTCAGGTTAGGACCTCTCAGCACCGGTACTCCAACCTTCGGTGGAACGGAGACGTCTAGAGAGCGCAGGCGGAGGTCAACCGGGCCGAGGGGTATTTCTAGCGTTCTGGTCCCGGTCCTATTGAGGCTTCGATCTGTGCAGCACTTTCTTGGTGGGCATATGCCCCAAGACTCGCTCTCTACCACACCTGTCCCACACCTGGGAGCGTAGCCCAACTGTAGGGCTGCTATGGGTGGGCAGGGAAGGCGCACGAGCGCATCATCGAGGAAGTCGAGGAAGGGCTACGAAGTGAGGAGAGAGAAACAGATGATGGCAAGCCAGCAGCAGGGGACGGACCAACGAAGGATCATGGTCGAGTTGGGAAGGCGAACAGGCACAGTTCTCTTTGCCCTGATATTAGCTTGCGCACTGTTGCTGACGGTTGCGCCGGCTGGTTGGGGACAGACCTCGGACGAGGGCGCTGCCCAAAGGTCATCAGACGGGCGCCCAGGAGATGAACAGCCTGCCGAGACGCCCGGCCTTTCCGATCTACTCCGGAAGGCCGAACGCGAGGGCACTGTTCGGGTGATAGTCGGCCTACGGACCGACTTCGTTCCCGAAGGAAGGCTGAGCCGGGCCGAGGCTGCGGATCGGCGAGCCGATATCG
>JALZHG010000579.1 GCA_030914045.1 Chloroflexota bacterium
TCGACTCTCGCCCGCGCGACGTCATACGACGCGCAGGCAACCGAGAGAGGAGACCCATGAGCAACGTGATCTTCGACCCAAGACGCCCGTGTGCTTTTTTCGCGCGCGTTGATCAGCACGAACAACGGCCATTGATAGCCCACCACGTCGTCCAAAACACGCGCAGACGATGCTCCGATTGGGAGCACCGCCCGACGAACATGAGCACGTCGGACGCAGTCCCCTGCGTCAGGTCGCCTTCGAGCCCTCAGCCAGAGCGCTCACAGCCTGCAGTCAGGCCTACCCGCATGGCCTGACGCCGCAGGCGGGTGAGTGCGCGCGCCCGCAACGGCCCGATGCTGCCGATGGCTATCCCAAGGGCTGCACTGATCTCCGCATAACTTGGCGCGGGCTCCGCAGCGAGCATCCGCAGCAGCGCACGGTCACGCGGCCCCAGACGCTCAAGAGCAGCCTGCAGAGCGACGGCGTCCTGCTCGCTGATCAGCCGCTCGGCGGGATGGCACGTGTCGTCAGGCAGATCCGGTGGATCGTCTGACTGCGGGATCAGGCACGCGGCACGACGGATGACACGCAGGCTCTCACGCCGCGCAGTGGTCGCCAACCACCCACCCAGACGCGCGGGATCCTCAATGCGGTCGAGGTTCTCGACCAAGCGCATCCAAGTCGTCTGAAACACATCAGCCGCGTCGGCCCCGCTGAGCCGATGCGCACGCGCCGTCGCCCATACCAGCGCCCCGAACCGGTCGACAAGCGCGTTCCAGGCAGCCTCATCGCCATCCGCCGCCCGCGCAACAAGCAGCCCAACCTGATCACTCGCAAGCGGGTTGAGATGTTCTGCTTGGCCAATCACGTGCACATAGTCTGTGTTGGTACATGGACTTGGAAGCGGTGCCTTGAGAGGCGACCGTGCACCTATAGCGGCGCCTGAAGGGGGGTTCCGCCTCACGCATGAGGCGCCTCAAGGGGTGGGCAGCGCCGACCCCTCCGGCAGCGGTGGCGGCCTTACGCTTCGTAGCGGCTAGCCTGTACACGCATGGGGAAGGAGTAGGCGCGGGTGCCCGACTCAGAGAGCACTGACCCCAAGCGGCCAGCACCAGAAGAAGGCTCAAGTCCCCCGGTGCGGGTGGCGGCCACGGACCTTGCCATCCTCGTTGCGTTTTGTCGTTCGTACATCGCTGGACAGCGGTTTCCCAGTCCAGCTCCGAACAACAAGATCCTGGAGGAGCTCGGCGAGAACGGCTTGTATATGGACCGTGATGCGTTGCGCGGTCATCTACGCAACCTCTACGCGAAGTTCGGGGTCGAGGAAGGGCTCACCCCAGCGGAGAAGCGCGTTCGGCTCGTAGAGCGTGTGTACGAGAGCAACGTGATCCCGGGATGGGGGGACGAGCCGTCCGAAACGCCAGCCTCGCTGGGCGAAACGCCTACCGAGCCCGTGCACGCTAAACGCCAGACGTTGACGCGTCTCACCGCGGGCTGGCGCGAGACAGGGTCGACGAAGCTCAGACTGCCTGGCTACGTACGCGATCGTCCGTTGGCGATAGCAGGGCTCGCCGCCGTGCTGATCGGGTTGTCCGCCTTCGCCATCGTAGGAATGTCAACCGGTGATACTGACCCTTCGCCGAAGACTGGCCGGTCTGTTGGGAAGGTCATCGATCCGCGGCTGATGAGCAACACCCAGGGCACGATCACCTACTGCACCGGCGAGGACGTCGTCGCGAACAGGGACGGCACCACGCACCAGCACGAGAAGGCCGTCAAGGATTTCAACGATGAGTTCGGCCCTGCCCTACACGTCAACCTCCATCAGTTTCCCGATGACGCCACGCAGCAGTACGAGCGGTTCAGGGCCCTCCAACTCAAGCGCTCCGGCTTTTGCGACGTCTTCTACTCGGACGTGACGTGGACCGCGGACTTTGCGCACAATGGATGGCTGATCGACCTCACGCCCTATGTTAGGCCACGGCTACAGAGCTTTGTCCGGGCGATGCGCGAGGCCGCCGACTTCAACGGCAAGATCTGGGGCGTACCGAAGCAGACGGACGCCGGGCTTCTCTTCTTCAACACAGACAGGGTCAAGGATCCACCCAGAACGTGGCAGGAGCTCTATCAGCAGGCTGCCCACGGGCCGAGGAAGAAGCGCCTGCGCTACCAAGGGCTTAGCTACGAGGGGCTGACCGTCGCCTTCCTCGAGGTCGCCTATGCCGTAGGCGCTGAGGAGATCGTCATGCCCAACCGCAAAGCCAACATCAACCAGCCAAAGGCACTTCGAGC
>JALZHG010000215.1 GCA_030914045.1 Chloroflexota bacterium
CGAAGAAGCCACGCATCCGTTCTGCTCCGCCGTTCCGAATTCCGGACTAGTGTCAGAAACGTTCGTGATTGACATCCTTAGGAGCCCCGGCGGGTTTCCTCTTGCCCCCGCCGGGTTCTTCCTGTTTAGCCCCGGTCCAACACCCGTGAGCGTACCGGACGCAAATCGGTTGCCTTCGAGTAATATCCAGACTTCCTCATTAATACCTTCCGGATGTGCCCTACCTTACGGCACCTCCTGGGCCCATCGGACCGGGGCTATGGGCGATCTAGCCCATATTGGCTAGAAAAAGATCACGTGATGTGCGCTATCCTCCCTGGGTGTATGATGCACAGATTACATGAGAGGGAAGAGGCGCATTCTCCCCTTGGGAAAAGAAACAGAGGGATGACACACCAGCGACTCGTGGCTCGGGCGGGGCGCGGCTCCGATGGCGTCCGGGGAGGCATCGAACCCGAGGCCGTCCGCGTCTTTTTGCTGGGCGACTTTGCGGTGTCGGTAGGGTCCCGGACCGTCGAAGGGGGCAGCTGGCGCCTTAAGAAAGCGGCGAGCCTGGTAAAGCTCCTCGCCCTCGCGCGCGGGGGCTGACGAACCGCCAGATCGCCAAGGAGCTCTCCATCTCCGAGCACACGGTGGCAGCCCACCTGCGCAAGATCCTGAAGAAGCTGGGGCTGCGTTCCAGGGCCCAGATCTCCCCCTCCCAGCTCTAACCCACCGGGCCAACCCCTTCTTTCGTCAATGGTAAGCCAGAGGGGCTTACAGGGTCTCCTTCCTCCCCCAGAGCGTCGCCAGCGCGGCACTTCGCCGGACTTTTCGACCAAAGATAGTCAACCTGACTACGCTTTTGGGCCTTCCAGGTAGGAGCCGGGTAAGAGGTGCCCGCTACAGTGGGGTCAGTACCAAGAGTCGGCGCTGGTGAGACCGAGTAGGAAGCTCCTCTCCGCCTCCCACGTCGCGGAGCCCGGGCGGCGATCCGGCCCGGAGAAAGGAGCGAACGATGGTAAGGACCGCGTTCTCGAGAGCATGGCGGGTAGGTAGGGCTACGGCGCTGGCTCTGGGCGTGGCGGTGATGCTCGCCCTCGTAGTGGGGGTCGCCTCGGCGGCTCTGGCCGGCACGGGTGTGGGCGCCGTCTTCAACCTCGGGGAGACCAACACCGTGAACGCCCTGAGCCGGCTGGTGGGCAACGTGGCCGGTCCGATGCTCGTGGTGGACAACAATTCCGCGGTCGCGGGTGCGCGGGCGCTGGACCTACGGGTGGAGCCGAACAGGGCACCGCTGACGGTCAACCCCACGGCGGGCAAGGCCACCAACTTCAATGCCGACAAGCTGGACGGTAAGGACTCGACGAGCTTCTTAAGCAGCTCGGTCTACACGAAGCAGTCTTCAAGTGAGGGCGTGGCGAACGGAATCAAGGAAGCCGACTTAGACTGCGATGCCGGAGACTTGATGTTGAGCGGTGGCTACTTCTTCGGAAGCGGCGCCGAGGTTTTGTCAGATACCGTTTTCAACAACAGGTATTTCCTGGCCTGGCGAAGCGGCGACCAGCCAGTTAATGCAATCCTGCGAGTAACTTGCGCCAACCAGTAACGGGGAGCAGCCCTCCGTCAGCCGGTAGTGGTTGTTGAGCTTATCCTCCTTGGCCGGGGTCCCCACGCGGCTCCGGCTTTTCCTTCAGGAGGCCGTAGTAAAGGGAACCCTGCTTCCGCATTACTCGAGTCAGGACTATAGCGACATCCCTACATACAGATCGAGAGAAAGGTGGTCGCACATGTCCACGAGAAAACCCGAAGAAGGCGTGATGGTGGATCCTTCGTCCGCCGATTCAACGAGGAGCCTGGCCGGCCGAGCCCTGTCGCGGCGCCAGGCGCTGGGGCTGGCCGGCGGGGCCTATGCCAGGGTTGCTGCGTTAGCCTCAATGCCCAAGAAAAAGGATCATTTACTTGGGTGATACGCAAACCCTTCTGCGAGTGCATGCTGCAAACGTTACATGAAACGGGGCGATCTGTTTCGATCGCCGCCCCACTACAAACAGGGATGGTGCAGAAGTAAGGATCAACTACTTCTTCTTCACCGAAGCGAAGCGGACACGGAAGGCCTTGGCCCTCGGCTCTGGCCTAGCGATGATATTCGCACTCTTGTCGTTGTTCAGCTTGCAGGTGACGAAGCCGGCCCGCGCGGCGGCCACCTTCACCGTCAACTCCACGGGCGACGCCGGGGACGACAACCCCGGCAACGGCTCGTGCTTCACGGGCGTCTTCATAGCCGGAAGCGGATTCGGGCTGGTGAAGGAATGCACCTTGCGGGCGGCCATAGAGGAAGCTAACGCCAACGACAACGACGAAACGGTCGTGGACGCCATCAACTTCGGGATACCCGAGGCCGGGCCACACACCATCTCCCCGGCCAGGGCTCTGCCAGACATTACGGAACCGGTGACCATCGACGGATACACCGAGCCCGGCGCCAGCGTCAACACGGCCACGACAGGCACCAACGCCGTGCTCCAGATCGTGCTCGATGGGTCCAAAGCACCAGATGACGCGATTGGACTTTACGTCACGGCCCTTGACAGCACCCTGAAAGGGCTCGTCATCAGCGGCTTCAACACAGGCGTGGTCCTCTTCCCAGATGGCGGCCAACAGGGGGAGGGCAACAGACTAGAGGGCAGCTTCATCAGCACCGACGCCACGGGCACCACGACCGTATCCAACCGGGTAGGCGTGTTCCCCACCGGCATCGCCACCGGCAAGAATGAGGTCATAGGCGGTAACACGCTCGCCGCACGCAACCTCATCTCCGGTAACCTATTTGGCGTCGACCTATTAAGTTTGGCGAAGGTAGAGGGGAACCTCATCGGCACCAAGAAGGACGGAACCACGGCCCTGGGCAACGTCACCGGCGTACTGGTTGAAGGACCTGACAACTCCATAGGGGGCAATGGCGCGGCGAGGAACACCATCTCCTTCAATGGGCAGAACGGAGTGGAAATTTCGGATGGCACGGGCAACCGCATCCTCTCCAACTCCATCTTCTTCAACGGTGGGTTGGGCATAGACCTGGGCGGCAACCTCGCCGTCACCCCCAACGACCCCCAGGACCCGGACACCGGGCCAAACCGCTGCAGAATTGTCCCGAGATCACCTCCGCAAAGAGATTTCCCGACAACACGACGACGATCACGGGAAGCCTCAACAGCACCCCCGGCAGTACCTTCACCATCCAGTTCTTCAGTAGCCCTGAGGCGGATGCTTCCGGCTTCTGCGAAGGCAAGGCCTTCCTAGGCGAGATACAAGTGACGACCAACACAAGGGGCGATACAGGCACCTTCGCTTTCACGACCAACCGGCTCGCGGCCCCGGTGGGACAGTTCATAACCGCCACGGCCACCAACGACGCCACGGGCGACACCTCCGAGTTCTCCGAGGCCAAGCCCGTAGAGTCGGTGGTCATTCCCCCAGACCCAGGATAGTTCGTGACCGCAACGGGGTGACCAACGAGGCCACGGGCGACACCTTGGGAGCCAACTCTGGGGCAACCTCCTCGACCAGAACCGCACCCAGCCCAACAACCAGCAGAAGGTGTGGACCTTCACCACCGGCACTATCTAGAGACGACGAGCGGATAGCCATGTAGAGAGTGCTAGGCAAGGAGGAGGTCGGGATCTAACAGCCCCGGCCTTTCTCTTGCCCTTATTCGCCGAAGTGCCTAGAAGGGGTGAGTCCTCGTCAGGGGCTCCCCGGCACCCCTACACTACTACTAGTGGACCGGCTTTACCGACCTAAGAGTATGGCGTTCGAGCTGCCTGCCACATACTGGACAGTACGTCAGCGCTTCGGAGTAGGTCTCGCTCGTTTTGAGGTCGTCGAAGAACACCCATTGGTATTGCCCTCCAGCCCACCACAGCTCCCCCCACAGCTCGTTACCCCGTTCGCATGGACAACGTAGTGCGACCATCGGCTCGTCTCCTTTTTGGGGATGTGTCCTGCTATCGTAACACGAATATCAAACACTGGTGCGACATCGTAGCCCGATAGTGCCGAAAATGGCCCGAAGTGTGCAGAGGGTTGCACACAGTAAGGGCTAGGGCGCTCTTCCCTTCTATTCACCGAAGTGCCTAGCGAAGGGGTGTTCTCCGAAGTTGCGAGCCACTCACGCACCTAGCGGTCCTCTAGTAACAGCCAAGTAACAGCAAAGATAGCTCATTTGGGGGATGTGTTTCCTGATGCGAGGGGAGTATGCTGTCTTCGTCACAAAAGGAAGGCGTGGTGTGTGTCTCACACCCGTCTCTTGAGGAAAGGAGCAGAGAGGATGCGACGAGTCATCCTTCTGTTGGCGGCGATGACCGCGACGCTGGTCGTGGCCAGCGGGCTAGCTTGGGCGGTGAACAAGATAGGCACTAATGGCCCCGACACTTTGAGGGGAACCGACGGGGACGACAACCTCTTGGGCAAGGGCGGCAACGATGTGCACTTCGGCCTCGGCGGCAGCGACAACCTGCTAGGCGGGGAGGGCAAGGACTGGGTCGCCGGTGGCGACGAACGCATCCCCTTCGGAGGCGACAAGAACCTGGTGGGAGGTCCCGGCAATGACGGGGTTCAGGGCGGCTTAGGCTCAGACAATGCGCTAGGCGGTTCGGGCAACGACTTTGTCCATGGCGATAATGGCTCCGACCGCGTAATGGGCGAAGGGGGCAGAGACTTCGTCGACGGTGGGCGTGGCTCCGACCGGATGGTGGGCGGAGAAGGCGGCGACAACTCTTGGAGCCTCATTCACAGTCACTCCCTTAAGCATGCACACGGGGGAGGCGCCAGCAGGGCCGTTGCTCGCGACCGTGCTGCTAGAGGCGAACGCCGATTACGACAACGGGATTACACTTTAGCGTGCGCCTCGACCCCGACGAGCGTGTCGTACCTTCTTGCAGCCGTCGGAACGGTTGCGACGCATGACAACCATCGGTCCACGACAATTCCAGCGTCTCCTCCTTGTACGCCACGACTCTCAGCCCCAACAGCCGGTAGACATCATTTTGCAGGTTCCGGCTATTCCGGCGTCGCTAGCTTGCCCTGTTTCTTCGCTTTCTCCCAGGCCGCCTGAAGCTCATTGACCTGCTCCTGGGGGGTCCTGCCTCCGCCCAACACCTCCTGGAATCCGGTGAACATCACGTCGTTGAAGTTCTGCGGGGTCAGGACGTCGAGGTTGTAGCCGAACGCCCCCTCCTCCGTCGACTCCGAGAGGTCGTCGAGCACCGACTTGAACAAGTCTGGCACTTGGAGCCCTTTGGTGTCGACAGGTTGGGCTGGGATCGTGTTAAAGAGCTCCAGGGCTTGGCGAACAGTATCCTCCTGCACCATGTAGTCTATGAACTTGATAGCCCCTTCGCGGTTCGCGCCGTTCTTGGAGACGAACAGGGCGTCGCCGAGCCCTGCCGGGGGAGAGATGCCCGAGCCGTTAATGGACGGGAACGCGAAAAAGTCGACTTCGAAGTCTTGGACCGTCTCGGCTATCGTCGGCACGAGCCACGTACCGGTGGGGTTCATTGCCGCCTCGCCGGAATAGAAGAGCGCGTTGGCGTCGTCGTAGGTGATGGCGTTCACCCCTTCGGGGTAGTAGCCACTCTCGACGAAGTCCCTGAAAAAGAGATCGACGACCTCCACCACCTCGGGGGTGTCCCACCGCCCGTCCCCATAGAGGATGTTGTCCAATCCTTCCCTACCGAGGACGTTGCTCACCCCGATGCTGAACTGGTGACCTGCGGGCCACTGCTCTTGATCCCCGAAGGCGAAAGGTATCTTTCCTCGCCCCTTGACCTCGTCGGCGATCTCCCTGAG
>JALZHG010000580.1 GCA_030914045.1 Chloroflexota bacterium
GGTGATGGAGGAGCAGAAGCCGCGGCTCTACCTCAGCCACGTGCGCTCTGCCGTCCACCGTCATCTGGATCCTTCGCAAAAGATCCTCCTTTCCCGCCTGGTGCCCGCTAGAGGAGCGCCGTTCCCCTTATACCGCTCTCTTTGCGCACACAATGCTATGAGCGGTTTAATGCCGCCGTCAAGAGTGATCACGCATCGCGCCTCAGCAAGCTTCGCCGCCTTACTTTCCCTTTCCTCGCGAAGCTTGGGCAGTGTACCACGGGCCAAATCTAGGCTCTACCCGACGCATGGCCCCTCCTTCAGACGCGTATCTTTTCGAGGGCCCTGCGCGTCTCTACCGGAAGCCCGGCGGGCCGGCGGGTCTCGCGGTCAACGTAGACGTGGACAAAGTGTCCCTGGGCCGCGGCTCTCTCCTCCTCGTTCCGGAAGATGCCGATCTCGTAGCGCACGCTGCTGTTGCCGAGCCGGGCGACGCGCAGGCCGGCATGCACGGTATCGGGGAAGGCGATCGCTCTGAAGAACCGGCAGCGCGTCTCGACGACCAGGCCGATGACCCGGCTCCTCTCGATATCGAGAGATCCCGAAGCGACGAGATACTCGTTCACGACCGTGTCGAAGTACGAATAGTAGACGACGTTGTTGACGTGGCCGTAGACGTCGTTATCCATCCAGCGGGTCGGGATCGTAAGGAACCGCCTATACCGGACCCTCGTCTCGGGTGCCTCCTCGCTAACGGCACCACTCTGCTCCCGATCTTCCACCCTCGCCCCCCAGCGTTCGCCTTGCGTCCGACGTTCTCGCCGGACCAGCCACATGCTACAGGATGCCCACGGAGTACAACGTTGAGCGCGGCCGCTTAGGCAGCTCCGCAGTATCTAAGAGCGTCGAACTAGACGAAGCACCCCTGTCCCATCCAGCCGATTTGGATGGACTTGCCCTCCTCGACTATCACTGGCACGGTCCGGTTGCCGCCGGTGAGCTCGAGCATCCGCTCGTAGGCCTCGCGGTCCTGTTCCACGTCGTACTCTACGAAATCCACCCCGCGCCACTCCAGATCCTCGCGGGCGGCGGCGCTGTAAGGACAGCCCGCCGTGAGGTAGAGTTCTACCGGATCAGCCATACCATCTCTCAATCCTAACCCACTTCTCCTCGAGATCTTACTCCAAAACTCCTCGGGTTACTCGAATGGCGACGGCATACGGTAGAGAAGAAATGACTCTGGACGCACCATGAACGCCGGGTGCGCAACTTGGTCCTACAGCGCATTGCGATGACGTCGAACCGTGTGACACAATGGACGAATAGAGGTGTGCTCGGAGCGCCTGAGAGAGAGCAGATGGTCGACACCGTGGAGTGAGATCGCCAAGAGCGAGCCCGAGTGGTCAATATCACTGCAAGCCCCCACAGGTAGTCGAGGAACGACCCTTAGGCAAGTGCACCGAGTTCCGTCTGGTGGCATCATTACGGTGCCCAAGGAGCGATCCGCTAGGGGAAGCAGGGAAGGAGGAGAACGGTGTCAGCACAAGAGAGCAAGGCCATAGAAGACATGAACCACGAGGAGTTATTGGCCGCGCTGCCCAAGCTTCGCGAAGAGGCAGCCAAGGCCGATGCGAGGGTTCACGCCGCCGCTGAGAGGATACGCGAAACCGCTGATGTCCCGACCTACGTTGAAGTCCATGGGGATCACCTGGTGGTCGATGTCACGGGGACGGAGAAGGCGATGAAGCTCCTCAGCCGCCTACATATCCCCCTAGAGCACGTGCAGGGCGCGGAAGCAGACCCGGAGATCGAACACACATTGTGGAGGGGGTGGCGGATACCGGGCGTCCACCTGCCGGGGGTCCGCTTCTACGACGTGCATGGCCACCCGGACAAGACCATCGTGATCCACCTGAAGGACGAAACCTACGACCGCCTGATCGTGGAGGTTCAAGACCCGGCCGAGACCGTCGCGAAGATAAACGATGCGGTAGGTGCTTCGTCGCGCTCCTGACTAGCTGAGGGCCGTGGTCTCGCGCTTCGGCCCTCTCCAGGGCTTCTTTGAACCTTATATTTTTCCGAGAGTACCCCTTCGGTGCCGTTAGGTGAATAGAGTGCGAAAGCCGTGGTCACCAGTTCTTCGCGTCCAGGAGGTCCCACCACAGCATAAGATACGAGATTTCTGATTTGTGTCCAAAGTTGCTGTGGTGTATGCTGCTAGCCAGCACGCTTTGTGTGGGGATAGTGCCCGAAGCATGCTACGAACTGGAGAGCGTAACCCAGGCTAGGGGAA
>JALZHG010000581.1 GCA_030914045.1 Chloroflexota bacterium
GCCACTAACCACTAACCACTAACCACTAACCACTCGTCACGTTTTACGTTTAAGTGTAGAATGTGGTAGATTTAGAGCGCAATGGAAAACCGTTCCGGCACGTAGGTCGTTAGTTTAGCTGTGGCGGGCTATAGTCCCGTCGCGACTTGGTATTGCTCATTCGGCACAAGGAGGCAATGTGGGCAGGAAACTGGTGCTAGCGTTCTCGTTCTTCGTCCTTATCGTGTTCCTGTTATCGTCTGCTCCCATCTCGCAAGGCGCACAGGGCTACTCCCCCAACCAGAGCCGGGCGGCAGCGCAGGCAAGCGTGCTTCCCACCAGCGAGGCACAAGTCACCCGAGTCCCCTCGCAGCCGACTCCCGATCCCGGCGCGCGTACCTTCCCGGAAACCGGCTTCAGCGTCCCTTCCGTGTTCATCAAGTTCTGGGACTCTAAGGGCGGCCTGCCCGTGTTTGGCTACCCTATCTCGGAGGCGCGCCAGGAAAAGTCGGACATCGACGGCAAGACCTACATGGTGCAGTACTTCGAGCGCAACCGCTTCGAGCACCACCCGGAGTTCGCGGGCACCCCCAACGAGGTGCTACTGGGCCTGCTCGGTGTCGAACTGACGCAGGGCCGAGACTTCCAGATCGTCGCGCCGTTCACCAACACCGCCACCAAGATATACGTGCCTGAGACCAAGCACTCGCTTGCCGAGCCGTTCCTCTCTTACTGGAACAAACACGGCGGCCTTGCCATCTTCGGCTACCCCATCTCCGAGCCGTTCCAGGAGAAGTCGGAAACCGACGGCAAGACCTACATGGTGCAGTATTTCCAGCGCAACCGCTTCGAGTTCCACCCCGAGAACCCGGCACCGTATGACGTGCTGCTGGGGCTGCTCGGCAAGGACTACATGGAGATGCAGGCCCTGCTGACCGTCTGGGGCACGCCCATACCGGGTGCGTTGCCTATCGCCAAGCCGATCTGGAAGCCCGTCAAGCCCGCCGCCGGGGGCGAGTTCCTCAAGGGGCCGCACGTGGGCGACGGCATGAACACACAGATGTACTACCAGGACAAGGACCGCATCCTGAGACTGCTGGAGGGCCTCGAATTCAAGTGGATCACACAGCAGGTGGAGTGGAAAGAGACCGAGAACCCCAAGGGAGCCTACCACTTCGCGGAACTCGACCGGGTAGTTGACGCCGCGCAGCGGCACAACATGAAGATCATGCTGGCGGTGGTAAAGGCCCCGGAGTGGGCCACGGGCGGCGGGCATGGCTTCCCTAAGAACCCCAAGGACCTGGAAGACTTCATGGCCGGGCTGGCCGCTCACTATAAGGGGCGCGTGGGCGCATACATGATCTGGAACGAGCAGAACCTCACCGGCGAGTCGGGCCGCATCGATCCCGGCTTCTATGTGGAATTGTTGAAGGCCGGGTATCGGGGCGTCAAGAGGTCTGACGCGAGCGCCATCGTCATTTCGGGCGCGCTGTCCCCTACCGGCATCACCGATCCTAAGGGCGAGCGGGGGGGTGGCGGCCAAATGGGTGTTATGAACGACGTCGAGTACCTGGAAGCCATGTACAAGTACAACAACGGCGAGATGCGCGCCTACGCCGACGTGATTGGTACCCACCCGTACGGCTTCAACAACCCGCCGGAGACCAAGTACCCCGACAACCCAAATATGGACGAGCGGTTCCCTATCAATCCCGGCAAGGGTAACAGGCGAGACTTCTTCAACCTGCACAATTCCTTCTACTTCCGCCGCATCGAGGACCAGCGCGCCATCGTGGAGAAGTACGGCGACGGCCAGAAGCAGATGTGGGTCACTGAGTACGGCTGGTGCAGCGACATGCGCGAGGGCGGCTACGAAGAGTGCCTGTTCAACTCCCCCGACCAGCAGGGCCAGTACATCGTGCGCGCCATGCAGTACGCCAAGAAGTATTACCCCTGGATGGGCGTGATGTTCATCTGGAACCTGAACTTCTCCACGTTCCAGGAGTGGTACACCGGCCCCTCGCACTACTCCATCCTCAACCCCGACTGGTCTCCCCGCCCGGCGTACCACATCATCAAGGAAAGGCCCAGGTAGTGGGGGGGTTCTGAAACGTGAAACGTGAAACGTGATGCGGCTTGCTCAATAGGGTAAGCGAACAGAGGGAGTTGGTATGGCAGGACCAACTCCCCCGTTGTCATTCTGAACGTAGCGAAGAATCAGCCACCATTTCTTGATCGTGGCTATCACAGCGCCCAAAGCCCCACCTTGTCACTCTGAGCGCAGCGAAGAAT
>JALZHG010000582.1 GCA_030914045.1 Chloroflexota bacterium
GAAATGAGTATGACCACTAATAATCCTCCTCATGAGATGGTTATACCGAAAAAAAGGTCCGCAAGGTCCGAAAGGTCCAGAATCGTCTAGCGGAGCTGATCCCACGCCGCGTGGCCGGCACCTCACCATCGAAGAGATCGGTGCTGCGATGCGCCGGTCCAGATCCGGTCCCGCCCTGGCCTTGGCGCACTACTTCGATAACCCCAACGGTCAGAGGCTAGAGCAGCTAACTCGGGCGGTCCTCTACGACTTCGGTCGAGCTACGGTCGAATGGGAGGTCTTCGCCGGCGACGTCCTGGCTGCCGCGAAGGATTCCCGCAATCATCCCACCGGTTGCGCGTGCGATCGGTGCGGCTCGGAGGGGGCGGTCTAGAAGGGCTGCCAGCGGACATAGCACCCGCGTAGCGCGCCCCACGCGGCGTGGGGGTTCCCCACGCCCGATAGGTACCCCCATGCAAAGTGGGGAAGATGCGCCCCCAAGGGCAACGATCGGTGAGGAACCCTCATGGATCGTAAGAGATCTCCGGGCGCGTGCCTGCCGAGAGAACATTACCAGAACATCACCAGTTCTTCACCACGAGAGCCCTACGTTTCGTTGCGGACAAGTATGAAAGGAGACCGATGAACACCGCCGAGAAGATTTTGTCCCCATAGGTTCGACATAAGCGTACGGCCTTGGAGCCCAATCGCGTTGTGCGCTTGTCACTCTCACTAACGCATGTGGCCAGACCGATCTGGTAGACGTAGCCAGTTTTCTGTGTGGCTCTAATCTCGACTTTGGCCATTCAAGCCGCGTAGCAAACTGCGTCGGTTAGGCGTTCCACCAATGCCAGTGAGACTTTTACCGTGTCGGCCTCCCGGGGCGACCTGCAAAAAGTCGAGTGTGTCCACAATTCCCTGCGTACCAGCGCTAAAGCGTCGGAGAAAGTCGGATGGGCCTTCTCGTACCAGGCCGCCCGCCGTGCAGCGTTCGAGATCCGTGCCTTTTGCTGGTGAGCAAACAGCGTGATCAGCGAGAACAGCCCCAAAAGCGCTGGAGCAGTCCTCTGTATCGCTATCTGCGACCAATGCTTTTGCGTCTCGAAGCCCAGGCGCTGACGAACCTCTTGGAAAGTAGCCTCCATCTGCCAACGCCTCACAAACCACGAGATTATCCGCTCGGGCTGCGCATCGAGGTCGGTGCACAGCAAGGCTTGGGTGACAAACTCCTTATTAGGATCGCGGATCAACACCCAGCGCAGGGGTACGGCAGGCAATCCCGTACTGTGCCAGACGGCGGTGGCAGAAACCGCTTCCACGGTACGCTTTTGTCTGCCGTACCAGTTGGACACCATGATCGGTGTCCACTCGGTAGCAGGATCTTCGGCGACAATCGGGAGGTTGGGCAGGCGCTCGCCCTTGAGGCGGGGCCTTCCGATCTGACCGGGGCGGCGAGGTGGAGCCGGCTCATAGAGGGCGGCGTCCAGCCTAAGGCGGGTTATGAAGGTGATCGGATTTCTCAGCTTGCGACAGCGATTCGAGGAGCTTTAAGGAAGCATAAGTGCGGTCGGCGACGGCCACGATCTCGCGCTCCGGATACCAGCGTCTGACCAACAAGAGCAGCTGCCAGGCCCATTCCGTACAGCGGCTTATGCCGCTTGCCTTGCTCTTTGGCATAGCGCTCAGAGTAGGCCAACGTCGAAAGGAACGGTAAGGCCCAAACCCGAGAAGCCCACGGGATGGGAGCCAAAAGCGTCAGGCATGCCCATCTGAGGCCGCTCGTTTTGACGAAGTGCTCGCGGCTAGATCTCACTGGGTCACGGTAGATCCCCTTGGCGGAAATCTTCTTCCCCCGCCGCCTCTCCAACGTCTCGTCGATGCCCAACACCAGCGGTCCTTCAGGCACGAAGGCTTCCACGAGCAACCCCAGCAGGACGCGGCTTGACTCCCGACTCGACCAGACGGCGCGGCTAAGCACCCGTTGGTAGCGGCAGAACCGCTGTTCGTCCTCCAAGCCCACCGCCCGCAGAGCGGAGGCTATGGTCCTCTTTGACGGGGCAAGAATCGTCCCCGCGAGCAGCAACTGGACATGCTGCCAGACGCGCTTTGAGAACAGTGGCGCAAATGGCGCCAATACCCGTATCATCTCATCAGGTAGGGTACGCATCGATCACCTCTTCTAACAGCTCGGTGACGAGCGTACCCTGCCCCCTTCCACCCCAAAATGGCCAAAGTCCAGCTAATAAAGTACTATTTTTCTTAGCTTGCGGTTTAACCACGAGGGGTTTT
>JALZHG010000583.1 GCA_030914045.1 Chloroflexota bacterium
ATTCTGGAGCGAAGAGCAACGGGCTAAGACCCTGTCCGATAACTCCAACCGCTTGAAAAATTTGAGCTCTGTCTGGCTGCAGATCAGGCCTCCACGGTGCCGCTCACTTGGAACGGGGACGTCCAGCGATCGAGCCTCGAATAGAAAATCTGCAAGATCAATGATTTAGTTTCCGGACAGGCTCTAACACTACCCTGCCACGTTCATAGTTGGAGGTGATGGTGGAAGCGCTGCTGGCAGTGCGGGCAGCGCAGGAGGACACGGGTGAGCGCGGCCACGATGTGCCGGCGGATTGCGGGCAGGCTTGGTTGGGGTGGCGGTCCGGGCTCGGGTGGAGTGCTGGCGCTTTTTTCCCCCGAGCCGCAGGTGCTGGAGGAAGGCGAAGGCGAGTTGGCACAAGAGCGCGTGGTGGTGCAGGCCGCGCCAGCTCCGGCCCTCGAAGTGGTCGAGGCCCAACTCGTCCTTCATCTGCTGGTGCATCTGCTCGCAGAGCCACCGCGCCTTGATCAGGGAGACCAGGCTCTCAAGCGAGGCATCGGGCGGGAGGTTGGACAGGTAGTACTTGCGCTCGCCAGTGGCGCGGTGCTCGCCTATGAGCCAAGCCTCCTCGCCCGGCAGGTGCTGCCCGGCCGCGGCAACCGGGCCGTCCGCCACCCGCACCCGCAGGGCGGCGAACCCAGCCTTGAGCGGCCCTTTGGTGCCGGTGCGCCAGGAGATGGTGCGAAACGCCTCCGGCCGGGTCTCAAGCAGTTCGGCTGCTGCCACGCTCACGGCCGAAGGTACCGGGTGCTTGCGCGGGCGGCCGGTCGCCTTCTTGGGATGGCTGAGTGTCACGTCCACGGGGTAGACCTTCTGCGTCGGCAGGATGCCGACCGCCCAGGGCAGGCTGCGTTCGCTCAGGCCGTGGCGGAACAGGGCCGCCTTGCCGTACTCCGCATCCGCCAGCACGCCGCCGAACCGAGCCCCTGAGGCCAGAGCCCGGTCAATCTCGTCTAGCGCAATCTGCCACTTCGGCCGGTAGCTGACCGCCTCGGGCACGCCCGCGGCCGCACGGCGCGCAGCATCGGCACACCAGTCCTCGGGCAGGAACAGCCGCAGGCCAACACAGACCGGCACCTCCGCCCGGGCCAGGGTGAGCGAGACCAGGGATTGACAGTTGGCCCGCTTCCCGAGCTGGCCGCAGTACTGACGCTTCACGCCCACCGAGTGCCGGCCCTGCTTCACCAGAGCGGTGTCATCCACCACCAGCACCGCCTCCGCCCCGCCCACCAGCCGGTCGGCGGCTCGCACCAGCTCCTCCTCCAGAGGAGCTGTCGGCCAGGGCGAGGTCGAGACGAAGTGGTGCAGCTGCTGGGTGTCGGCAGGTGCTACCCGTGCCGCCAAGGGCTCGATGCTCTTCCGTTCGCCCGGCAGGATCAGGCCCTTGAGGTAAAAGGGTGCCCAGTGTCGCTGCGCCTGGCGCCGCAAGCCCGCCAGGAAAGGCGCCAGCCAGCGCTCCAGCGCATCCTCCCAGCCTTCCGCCAGCCTCTCCTCCATCGCGCTCCTCCGCCGCAAGCAGGCTTGCGAGAAGAACGCCGAACTCGGCAGAAGGTGGCAGGGTAGTGCTAAGAGGCAGCACCGTCGACGAACACAATGCCGGCTGAGGAGAGGTCTTGATTGAACCGGTGCCTAAGTTGAGGTATAAACTCGACTTTCAGTTAAGATAGTCAAATGGCTGCCGAGGTTCCCTACGGACGGTAGCCTTGGCGGCCTTCGCCTCAGGGGGGAAAGCCATGGCCAAGCTCGTCTCGAGATTGTTCCTTTCCGCTGCCCTGTTAGTCCCTGCTCAGGCGCTCGCCGCCGACCTCACGATCTACTGGGTCAAAGGCTTCTATCCCGAGGAGGATCGGGCGCTGGAGGAACTCGTCGCCAAGTTCGAGCGGAAAACCGGCAAGGATGTCGAGCTCAATCTCAACCCGATGCAGATCGACCATCCCAGATCTGTCGCGGCCGCGCGCGAGGCCGGCGAGGCGCCCGACGTGACCCTGAGCGTTTCCCTGTATCCCTCAAAACTTGCCTACGAAGATGCTCTGGCCGACCTCACGGACATCGTCGAGCCGATCAAGGACCAGTTTTCCCCTGCAGTCCTCGACAAGGCTCTCATGAAGAACGGAAGCACGGGCAAGTACGCCTACTACGGAGTGCCGTTGCAGCAGAACACGATCAACATCCATGTCTGGAAGAGTCTGCTCGACCAAGCCGACATCCGGGTGGAGGATATACCAAGGG
>JALZHG010000584.1 GCA_030914045.1 Chloroflexota bacterium
ATCGTAAGAAACCCAATAGCGATCGTTGCGTCATCGAGCACCCTGCAGAAGGTAGATCAACGACCAGACCACGACAGAACTCCGCCCGCAAAGGTCAGGTACGACGCAGAGTTGCGCCGCCAATTGCAGGAGAACAGGGGCAAAGGCGCGGACGTTCTGGATCTACGAGTCATGTGGCTGCACCACGCGTTCGAGCGCTACGTGCAAGAGCTCTACGTCGGGCACGTCATCCGCTACGAGGACATAGTGGAGTCCCGCGGCAAGGCGCTCTCGGTTATAGTCCCCGCCGCCCGAGACCTCGACGAGCCCCTGGAGAACAAGAACCTCAACCCCCTCTACGACAAGGAAAGGATCCTGGAGTTCGGGGAGAGGCTGCTGGCGAGCGAGGGGGCCTACTGGAGGCTGTACTCCCGCCGCGACGTCCAGGAGATCATGGACGCGGTGGCCTAGCGGCCTAGTCCGCGGCACAAGGTCGCCCCGTGAGTCAGGTTTCAGCGAGGAGGCTGTCGTACGCTGCCGGCCTCAGATCAGGGTCACCTAGTAAAACCCTGCTCAGTCCTTGCATGGCGTGATCTCGGAGAGGGGACCGCTACACAAAGGGGCCGTCTTATCGTTCACGGCGAGACCGCGGTCAAGGTGACCTTTGGCCCACTCCTCCCACAGGAAGGACTCGCCCAGAGGATAGGGAACAGTCGAACCGACCTTCTCGAGGTCATCTGCAAGTAGTCGGTCAGCGCACCACAACCAGAAGGAGCAATATCCGCCGAAGCGCCTGTCCAGTTCCGCGATCTGTCCACGGTGAAGAGAGGCGAGGCGACGCAACTCATTGAGTGAAGCTTCCGACAGATTACCGGAATGAACTTTGCGAGCTTGTCGGGGACGAAACTCTTTCGCGCTCGATCCCAGAAAGCGTGCAAGGTTCCGCAGAAGCCGACCGGGTGCAAAGCGGATGTCTTCCAAGAAGCCCACAAATATTCGCTCTTCGGGGTACACATCACGCCAGTTGCTCAGCGCCTGAGTATACCTGAACAGCGGTGCGTATTCGGAGGAGAGGAAATGCTCGGCAAGCTCACTCTCGGGTACGCTGTGAAGTGGCCGTCCCTGTATTCTGTCGAAGAACATCTCGGCAAAGGAGTAGGAGGCTTCTATGGGGTTGCGCAAAAAGAAAACGATCTTTGCTTCCGGCGCGACCTTCATTACGTGCCTGATCGCCGTAGGGTCAAGCCCACAGTAATTCGGTGTAACTTCGCCGGAGAGCGCACCGCGCGAGTTGCCTGGCGAGAATAACGATACGTACCAGCGATCCGAAGGCGGCATCAGAAAGTAGGCTGCGTCCCACCTCAACGCTTCCAATGAAGGCCGCTTACGCTGTTCCCGCAAACGGCGACTGAACTGTTTTCGGTAACGCCACCACGATCGGGGCATTCGCATAAGCCGTTTCTTCGAGAGCGCGCAGAGGGGCGGCCAGCCAGTAACTGCCTTGTCATCAAAGTAATGGAGTTCCTTTACGGGAGGCATCCAGAGACCCGGGTGCGCACGCAGGTTACGCCACAGCCAAGTCGTGCCGGATTTGGGTGCGCCGATTATGAGGAAATCTGGTCCCAACGGCGGCAGAGTATAGCAGAAAGCTGGAAGTTGCACTCCACATGGCCCGAAGTGGCCATCATTGGCGCCGTCGAGTATTCGGGGATAGCCCTAATGAGAACCATCGACGGTTCGGCTACAATACTCGCGCATGGAACGGTGGCAACGATTCTACTTCCTTGTTCCCAAGTTCAACCCCGTGGGAGGGATAGTTAGGGATCTGTGCTTTGCGGCTCACGCTCGCGATCTGGGCTACGAGGTGGTGGTGGGCTGCAAGGAGACCTACGACCCAAACCTGCCAATCTTCGGCATCCCGCACGTCCGCGAACTCTCACCGGAAAACGGCGTCACGTTCGTCGACGTGCGAGACATTGCGGTGAGGCCGGGAGAGTTGGCCTTCTTTTCGGGCGTCGGGCTCTACAGGTTCCTGGAGCGGCGATTCGACCGTCGGACGCAGGCTGAACAGGTGATCCAGGCCGTGAGGGGTCCCCAGCTAGCAGAACCCTGGTACGCTGGCGGCTATTCCGTCAAGCTGCTCGGACGCCCGATGGCCCGTATTGTGACGAACGAATACGTCTTGGAGGCGGTAAAGTCGTACCTGAACCCTTCTTCGTTCACGGAGATCATCCCCGTCGGGCACGACACCACCTTTTTCGCCAAGCGGCGCGAGGGCGGAGTCGGCT
>JALZHG010000216.1 GCA_030914045.1 Chloroflexota bacterium
GGCAGCCTGGATCGCCAAGTAGTCGTCGATACCGGCCTTCTCGCCCACTACTGCCGGCAGTACTAGTACGTGCACGGTGGCCCCCAGCAGCTGCAAGGTCCTCCAGAACTCTTTGAGCGCCTTCTGCAGGTCTCGTCGGTGGTGGACATCCACGTCAAAGCAGATGCCTACCTCACGACCTTTGAGCGGGATCTTGGTCAACTCGAGGCTCGCACCCCCGTCGACCTTCCATCCCCATACACCGTGGAACCCGGCGGCCAGTATCCCGGCCGACTGCAGGGCATCGGCTCCTTTGATCGACTCGGCAAAGACCAGCGGCTCGGAGGTATCCTGGACTCTGCTGGTAACGCCCGGGTGCACGTCCACGACCCCGCCGGAGCCCACCGGGCACGTGTACTTCTGCCCGTCTTCTCTCGGCGGCGTATAGCGGATCTGCGGATAAGTCTCATCGCCGTCGGGGCAGTACCGCGGGATAACGATCCCTTCGCCCCGCAGTGCCTCGTGCGATAAGGCCCACCGTGCGCCAAGGTGCACGCGGGACTGAGGGGTCAGAGAGTAGTACGGCCTGCTGTTAATAACCTCATCGGAGAGCGCGCACCGGTGTAGGAATTCCCGGTGACCGTCGGATAAGGCAAAGGTCTCGTGTACAATCATGGTTAGGTTCCCTTCCCACAGGGGCTGTTACGACGCGGGGCCGAGGATGGTAGTCCCCGACCCCGCAATACCTCGGACGCTTTAGGTGCTAGGCAGCCTGCTCGGCGGCCGGAGTTATCTCGACAATCCTGGCGAACGTACCCCTACCGGTCGTCTCGTTGTCGATGTGCACAGTGACCGGATTGTTGTAGAGGTCCTCGGCGGTGAAGGTCTCACCGATCTCGAGAGGACGCCCCAAGATGGCCTCAGCGTACCTACGCGCCTTGGCCGGACCACCCGGACCAACTCCGAAGGAGGTGCTGGTCAGGACCGAAAGGGTCTGGCCCTCAAAGCCCTCCTCGAGGATCTCGTAAATCCACCGGTAGTAGGGACGGTCCTCGCGCTCGCCATCCTTCTCGACGAGCTTGAACTTCTTCTCGATCTTCACCAACTGACCGGGGTAGGGACCGGGCACGTACTTTGTCGCGCCGGTCGCGGTAAACGACAGAGTCATTCTTTGCCTTTCCGTTCGTTTCTAGGCTTTGTTGTCCACTTCTTGGTCGAGCCACTCGTCAGGTCATGTGGACCTCCTTTTCTTGCTTGCGAATCGAAGAGAACAAACCTGTAGATTTCGGCGAGCACGTTCAGCTCTGCCTCTGGCGTAGCATCGGGGCGGGGAACGTAAATGATACGAGCGCTACTCATCGCGCTCGCTTTCACTGGCCGGGGCAGCCAGTCGTTCAATTTCTCGGCGGCTTATTTCATGAAACTCGGGCTCCCAGCCCTCTCGGGGCTGGGTAATGAGCAAAAGAACCAG
Organism: Chloroflexota bacterium; assembly: GCA_030914045.1. GTDB lineage: Bacteria > Chloroflexota > Chloroflexia > QHBQ01 > JADMIH01 > JADMIH01. The sequence continues at coordinate 1,451 of JALZHG010000216.1, forward strand.
GCGGTCCCATATCTCACGGAGCTTGCTGTCTGCTGCATCTTCCTGCATACACAGGAGAATGCAATTAGACCCGATAGATGGCTAGGTTCTGGGCGGAGGCAGGTTTTTGAAGTTGCTAAACCGTTCTATGTCTTCTTTGGAGAACCCACGTTTCTTCATCTCTTGCACGATGGCGGGTCTACTGAATCCGCGCGCTTCGAGGTCGCGCATATACCAAATGGCGTTTTGTTCCCGCTCGGTATACTCCCCTGTATCCCTACCCGGTTTCAAGGGAGCAGGAGCACCGCGGACAAGACGTGCTACATGCTCAGCCTTACTTCTGAGCCCAGGTTTATGTCCCTGCTTAGTTTTCTTACCGGCGATCTGCGCTTCGAGGTATTCCAAATCTACGGTTTCCGGCGCACGGTGTAGTTTCTCCACAAGCGGCTTTAGCGGCAGGCCGGCTAAGACATAGACGGCTATTAGAGTGGTTAAAGGATCTGTGGGATGTTGCTTGCCGCCAAGAGGTAGGTTGATCGTTGCTTCGTCTATCCACTCTCCATCCCGCAGCACCGGACCGGTGTACACCTCTTGAGCTACAAAGCGTCCATCGTGCCAGTATTCGTGTCGGTTCTGTAAATCGCCTACCGCCCATTCTAGCTTCTCAAGCGCTTGATGAAACAGAGGAGCGGCAGCCTCTGCGGGAGGCAACTCCTCTGCTTCGCTCGTACCACGTCTCGCCTGACGCTTGTACTTCATCTCCGGCGAACAATGGCTTCTTGAAACATCCGTGGTGCCACAGACAGGACAGATCGGATAGTTGTCTCGACTTATCCGTCGGTAAAGCTCTGTAGGAGAGTCGAAGCCCAGCTTATTGGCGATCTCCTCCTCGGGAAGCTCATGAAGCCGATAGCTAATTAGCTTGATGAAACGAAGGGCTTGAGGGCTAGGTTCTTTTGACATCTTCCACCTTGACTAATTCTAATCGCTCGGCGCCACCCTCGAGCAGGGCGCGGAAGCGTAGCTCGGATGGTTTTGCACTTTGGGACTCACATAAAGAAGGGGTTGCGGCGGAATGAATCAATGCCGAGTGGCAGTGAGGGAGCCAAGATAACTAGTGATCGGGCCCCTGTCTCCTTCAAAGCCGTTTAATGGCCGTTGAAGCCGCAGGAGCAGCCTTCGCACCCCTCCGGACTCACCGTCCAGGACGAACACTTAAAACGTTCGCTGTGTCGGCACGCGAACCTGCCGGGGAATTGTTGCTGCAGGTTGTGCGGCGCCCCGCTGGCGAACGAGGAACAACTCGCTACGCGCCATGAGCACCGCCCAGCCAGTCGCGCTTGGCCTGCAAAGCTTGAGTCTGCGGGCAAGGCGCTGGCGGTAGGCTTAGGATCCTTTCTGTTCTCCTCAGGTTCGACGATCCGGTCGATCGAGGCTGCGGCGCAACAAACCAATCAGGATGTAGAGGACGAGGTACCCAGCACCAGCAGCGAGAGCTACGACGTAGAAGCCCGCCTCAGGAAGAAGCGCCCGCGCCGGGTACTCCACGAGTTCTTAGAGCCAGTAGTACGAACCACTTCGGTCCGTAGCGCCTGAGCGTCTCCCGACCTCCCCTAGATCCCCACCTCGCCAGTCGCTCTGGTGGAGCACGCGGTGTTTCTCTCGCTCCAGCACTACCTCGGAGGCATTAACCAGCGCCTCCAACTCCGAGCGGGCGATCTCTACCGGCACCCGCCAGCGCATCGCCTCCAGCTCCCACTCCACCCATGCCTGTATCCCCTCGCCGTCTAGTTCTGCGCCGTTGGCCTTCTCGTGGAGGGTGAGCAGGCAGCGCGGGGCAGCGTGGTGCACCTCCGGTTTACGGGCCATCTCAGGACCGCCCGTTGCCGTTGAGGTTGTCCTCGACCCGGTCTAGGATCGCCACTAGTTCCTCCGGGTGCGCTGCCCAGAAGTCAGCCAGAGTCTGTGCTAGCTTCCCGTTGCGGTTTTGTTCCTTCTGCTTGGGGTGCCGGGGCCTGCCGCTCCACGCCCCGCGTCCCCTTTTCCTGGCCCAGGCAGTAAGTACCTTAGCGGTGTCGAAGCCCTCGTCGTCCTCGTGAGAGAGCGCCCAGCGGACCATCTCCAGGACCTCCTCGGCCGGCTCACCGATGAAGGCTTTACAGATCGGCTCCTCCTCGCATAGCAGGAGGGCCGCTACTTGCCTACAGAAACCCTCGTCCGCGACTATCGCCTTGGTGGAGGGTGGTGAGGGACGGGTTACACTTGCTTTGTCCATAAGGCTCCTCCTTATGGGCCACGTCCCGGGCGGTGGCAGCCGCGCCGGGGCTTCTTTATTCCTCTGGAGTAATTATTCCTGAGTTTCTTGAAATAACCTCACTATTATATTATTATTATCAAAATGACCGACGAAAGGTTCATAGCGGTGGACGGGCAGAGGCTGAGGCGGCTGCGCAGGGAGAAGGCGCTCTCCCAACTAGATCTGGTGGGGATGACGGGCATAGCTCAGGCAACCCTGAGCGACTTGGAGCGAGGCAAACGGGGGGCGAGGGTCTCGACACTGAGGAAGCTGGCGGAGGCATTGGGCGTTGAGCCTAAGGAGCTGATGAAGGATGAGTAGCAGGGTGAACAGCATGAATGGCCACGTGACGAGGAAGGCGGTGCTCTACGCCCGCGTCTCGACCGAGGAGCAGGCGAGGAACGGCTACTCCCTCGCCCAACAATTGGACACGCTAAGGCAGTACGCCGCCCGAGAGGGGTACGAGGTGCAAGAGGAGGTCGCGGACCCCGGACAGAGCGGGGCGAGCTTTGAACGCCCGGGGATGGACAGGGTAAGGGACCTCGTGGCCGAGGGCGGTGTGTCGGTGGTGCTGGCCCAAGACCGTGACAGGTTCGCTCGGGAGCCGGCCTACCACTATTTGCTAAGGCGAGAGTTCGAGGAGTACGGGACCAAGATCCGCGCCCTCAACGACCGGGGGGACGATTCCCCGGAGGGGGAACTGACGGATGGCATACTAGATCAGTTGGCGAAGTTCGAACGGGCAAAAACAGCAGAGAGAACCAGGCGTGGCAAGTTACGTAAGGCCCGAGAGGGTAAGGTGATAGCAGGGAGCTTCGCAAGCTACGGCTTTAGGTATAACGCCGCTCGCGACGGTTACGAGATAAACGAGGCCGCAATGGAGACCGTCCGGCGTATCTTCCGCATGATAGCCACAGAGGGGGCTACCCTTCATGCCGTCAAACGCACATTCGAGCGCGAAGGGCTACCCACGCCGAAAGGTAACAGTGTCTGGAGCCAGACGTTTCTACGCAGTCTTATTCTTGATGACGTGTATAAGCCGCACACCTTCGAGGAAATCGCAGCGCTAGTATCACCGGAGGTAGCTACTCGGCTGAACCCGCGCCAGTACTACGGCATCTGGTGGTACAACAAGTACCAGGCGAAAGTCATAAAGAACGTCAAGACGCCTGACGGGTACAAGACGAGGCGCGCTTACGAGGAGAAAGCCCGCCAAGAGTGGGTAGCCGTGCCCGTTCCGGACGCTGGTGTGACACGTGAGTTGGTAGAAGCAGCCCGCGAAGCGATTAAGGGCAATCGACGGCCTTCATCAGCCGGGCGGCGTTTCTGGGAGCTTTCCGGCGGCATACTCTACTGCGCCGAGTGTGCGCGTAGAATGACCCCACACCCCATGTCTACGAACCGTGGCGGCAAATTGCGTCATTATTATTACTACGTATGTCAGAGAAAGATCCGCGACCACAACGACGCCTGCACAAATAAGAGCCACCGAGCTGAAAAGGTGGAGTCTCGCATGTGGGAGTTCGTATCCGACCTACTGAAAGACCCAAACCGGCTCCGGGCAGGGCTCGACAGGATGATAGAGCAGGAGCGCGACGGCTCGCGGGGCAAACCCGAATGGGAAGTGAAGACGTGGCTGGAGAAGCTCGCGGAGGCCGACCGCAGGAGAGACGGCTACCTAGATCTCACCGCGGACGGGCTCATGAACCGCGACGAGTTGCGGACGAAGCTCTCTGCTCTCGAAGAGACCTGCAAGACCGCCGAGCGCGAGCTGGTATTGATCCGAGACCGTAAAGAACGCTTAGACCTCTTGGAGCGAGACAAAGAAGCTTTGCTTGCGTCCTATGCGAACGCGCTGCCCGAAACACTAGACAAACTTACCTCGGAGGAGCGCCGCCAGATATACGCGATGCTCAGATTACGGGTGAATGTGGGGAGCAGCGGCACCCTCGACGTAAGCGGAGTATTCGGTGGTGAGTTTTGTGTATGTAAATCTGAACCGACATTAACGTGCTAGGCGTCCTGTACACAACCCGCGCCGCGGTGCGCCACATGCTGCGTCGGGGCTCGGGAGACGTGGTCTTCGTCTCCAGCCT
>JALZHG010000585.1 GCA_030914045.1 Chloroflexota bacterium
GCGTGAATCCTCGGCGTGCACCTGCGGCCAAAACTCGTGGCTGAAACGACCAAAAAAAGAAGCGACGCTCGGGCAAGGCTCTAAAAGCGTGGTCAACTGCTAATGCTAGATGTCGCACTGCGTAAGTATTCGGTGATCCTGTGGGGTGGCCTGGCGTCTGGCGTCGCCTGATCGTGGGAGCGGGGCGGTTGGGGTTGTGGTTGGGCGACACGCCGGGGTGGGTGGTGGTGTTTGGGGTGTTGTTGATGTGTTCTGGGTGGTGTGTCAGCCGGGGCTGTGATCGATGACACCACTGAGGCCGCTGGGGTGGCGTATTGGCGGGACCGTGCCGAGCGGGCCGAGGAGCAGGTGGCGCAGTTGCAGCTGCGGATCTCGGAGTTGAGTGAGCAGGTCGCGGTGCTGAGCCGAATGCTGTTCGGTCGTTGTTCAGAAAGGACTGATCCTGGCGCTGGTGCTGGTGGGGATCGGGCGGAGGATGCCGAGGACCCACAGACACTGACCGCCGGAGAATCGACATCGACAACTCCAGCCGATCGTGGTCGGCGGGGTCAGCGGCCGGGCAGTAAAGGGCATGGTCGGCGGGATTACTCGGGGCTGGACAGCCAGGAGGTGATTCATGACGTGCCCGCCGAGCAGCGGGTGTGCCCGACATGCTCGCGGGAATGGGAGGTTTTGGGGTCGGAGTGCAGTGAGCAGATCGACTGGCAGGTGACGATCACCCGGATCGTGCACCGGCGGCTGCGATATCGGCGTCGGTGTGACTGCCCAGGGCCCCGGACGGTGATCGCGCCGGTGGCCCCCACCCCGATCCGCAAGGGCCGGTTCACCGCCGCATTCTTGGCCCGGCTGCTGTACCAGAAATATGTCCTGGGTCTGCCGGTGCACCGAATCACGCGGGCATTGGCCGCCGACGGCCTGGACCTGGCCCAGGGCACCGTGGCTGGGGCGTTGAAAGCGGTCGGAGACCTGCTGGTCCCCCTGGAGGAGGCGATCGTCGCCCGCAACGCCCAGGCGGTGCACGTACACGCCGATGAGACCAGCTGGCGGGTGTTCGAACAGCTCGAGGGCAAGGACGGCCACCGCTGGTGGTTATGGGTGTTCATCGCCGAAGACACGGTGGTGTTCCGGATGGATCCCACCCGCTCGGCCACCGTCCTGGAACGGCATTTCGGGATTGACCGCGCCGACGGTGCCATGGCCCCGGGCCGTCGCCTGCTGCTGTCGACCGACTTCTACACCGCCTACCAGTCACTGGCCCGCATCGACGGGGTTGACCCGCTGTGGTGCTGGGCGCACATCCGCCGATACTTCATCCGCGCCGGCGACGCCCACGAGCAATTACGGTCCTGGAGCACTGCGTGGCTCGCCCGGATCGCGGATCTATACCTGGCTCACCGGGCGATGGCCGCCGCCGAACCCGCCACCACGGCCTACACCACGGCACAGGCGGAGTTCGAGCGGGCGCTGGCCGCTATCGATACTGCCCGCCGGGCGCAGATGCGCGGCCCGGGTCTGCATCCCGCGGCGAAGAAAGTCCTGCTCACCCTGGACCACGAATGGGAGGGTCTGGTCCGCCACCGCGAGTTCCCCGACCTCGACCTGGACAACAACCAATCCGAGCGCGCCCTCCGCACTCCGGTCCTCGGGCGCAAAAACTACTACGGCAGCCACGCCGAATGGTCGGCACACCTGGCCGCGAGAATCTGGACCATCACCGCCACCGCCGAACGCCACCACCACGAACCCCTCACCTACCTCACCGATTACCTCACCACCTGCGCCGCGGCCGGCGGCACAGCACCCACCGGCCACACACTGCACCGATTCCTGCCCTGGATTCCCAACCCCACCAACCGTCCAGGCCACGACCCACCCACAATCATCAACCCCGGCCCTTCACCCCAAACCCCAACCATCCCGAGAGCCGATCCGACCACAAGCCAATCCGCCCACACCCGCCCATGACAACCGACCAGAACTCGACCGGTCTTTCCTCATGCCCTCCCACGCCATCACCGAATACTTACATCGAGGTAGTGGTCTTCCTTTATGGATAGTGCCTTGAGTTAGGCAGTTTAGCTTTGATCGAACGGGTCTCTATATGTGCTTGTTTGGGAGGGTCGCGAGGCGCAGGCAGAGGGAGTCCCGCGACCTTGCGACCCTCCGTTTCTCGGATCTTTCTCCTGACTGGTCGCGGTATCGGGGGCGGCGCGATCCGGTAACGGGACAAGGGGCGTTCCGTTGCGATGTGATCCGAGTCCAGGGA
>JALZHG010000586.1 GCA_030914045.1 Chloroflexota bacterium
GTCACAGGTTGCTCGAGATCTTCTTGTCGGAGTGCCTCGGCTACTCCTGGGAAGAGGTGCACGAGGAGGCCGAGAGACTGGAGCACTCGGTCTCGGACGAGTTCACGGAGCGCTTGGCGGAGTTCCTCGGGCACCCTGCCAATGATCCACACGGCGACCCCATCCCGGCCGCAGATGGAACCCTGGAGCCGGACGACTCCTTTCCCCTCTCGGCAGCGACGCCCGGTCAGCGAGTCCGCATCTATAGGGTGGGCGACGAAGAGGCGGCGAAGCTTGCCTATTTGGAGCAGCATGGCCTAACTCCCGGCACGTTGTTAGTGGTTAGAGAGGTGCGAGCCCTTGATGGAGTCGTCACCGTCGAGACCGAAGAGGGGGAGACGCGTTCCATTGGAGGCCCCCTGGCAGGCTCGGTCTTTGTCCGGAGCACCTCTTAAGGTGATAGCTAGGAGGCTCGGGCAGGTGCGAGACAGACGCCCCGACGGTTGGAGAAGACCACCAGACTCCGAAACTGCCGCCTGGAAGTTGCTATGGGCGCTGGTCGGAGCGGTCGCCTTCACCGTTGTCATGTTCTACTTCGGGCTGATCTGAACTTCAGAGAACTCTACTTCTGCTGGACTTTAGCCATTCACGTGCGAAAAAGGTAGGGTACGCTCGTCACCGCAATCTGCCAAAAGAGGTGTCGAGTGCATACCCTACCAAAAGAGATGATATGGGTTTTGACCCCCTTCGCGCCACTGTTCTCCAGACGCGTTTGGCAACATGCTCTCGTGCTACTGACCGGGGCGATCCTCGCTCCGGGCAAGAGGACCGTAGCCTCTGCCTTACGGGCGATGGGTCTGGAGAGCGAACGGACCTTCCATCGCTACCATCGGGTTCTCAGCCGTGCCGCTTGGTCGAGCCGAGAAGCAAGTTGGGTACTATTGAGGTTGCTGGTCGAAGCGTTTGTCCCGGATGGCCCTTTGGTCGTGGGCATCGACGAGACCTTGGAGCGACGCCGAGGAAAGAAGATTAGGGCCAGAGGGATCTACCGCGATCCGGTCCGCTCCAACCGCGGCCACTTCGTCAAGGCGAGCGCTTTACGCTGGGTGTGCGTGATGCTGCTAGCCCCGGTGCCGTGGGCTTCTCGGGTTTGGGCCTTGCCCTTCCTCTCCGCTCTGGCCTACTCCGAGCGCTACGCCAAAGAGCATGGCAAACGCCACAAGAAGATAACCGAATGGGCGTGGCAGCTACTCTTGCTAGTGAGGCGCTGGTACCCACAGCGAGAGATAGTAGCCGTAGCCGATCGCGCCTACGCCTCTCTGAAGCTGCTCGACCGCTGCCGAAGGCTCTCCAACCCGATCACCTTCATCACCCGCTTGCGTTTGGATGCTGCCCTCTACAAGCCAGCCCCGCCTCGCCGTCGCGGCCAGATGGGAAGACCTCGCCTGAAGGGCGAGAGGCTGCCGAATCTCTCGATGATCGCAGAAAGTCCTGACTCAGTCTGGAGGACCATCACGCTAGCCAGCTGGTATGGCAGCGGAGAACGCACGGTGGAGATAGTCTCGGATACAGCGGTCTGGCATAGCACGGGCCTGCCTGCCGTGCCGTTACGCTGGGTCCTTGTCCGAGACTCGCAGGGAGAGTTCAGGACCCAGGCGCTCCTGTGCACGGATCTCGGTGCCGACCCGGGACGGATCATCAGTTGGTTCATTAGACGGTGGCAGATGGAGACAACCTTCCAGGAAGTACGCCAGCGTCTGGGCTTTGAGACCCAGAGGCATTGGTCAGAGATAGCGATCCGGAGAGTCGCCCCCACGCTGTTGGGACTCTTCTCTGTAGTTACGCTGTTTGCCCATCAGCACATGACAAAGAGCACGGGCAGCGTCAGGCGAACGGCCTGGTACAACAAGAGTCATCCGACCTTCTCTGATGCTTTGGCATTGGTACGCAGGCAGTTGTGGACACAGCCAACTTTTTGCGGGTCGCCTACAGCGACCGAGACGGTAAAAGTCCGCCGCGAGTTCCTCAAGCGGCTAACCGACGCAGTTTGCTATGCGGCTTGAATGGCTAAAGTCCAGCTTAGAGCCTGTTTGGTAAGTAATAGGGTTATAGACTTGAAGAAGCTAAATCTGCTTCTTTGCCCCGGGAAACAGCCTAATGTGAGCTGTTTTTGGGGGTAGCTTCCTCGGTTTTCGAAGCGTTTCTACCAAAGAAAGCCATCAGCGGAAAGGTGGGTGAAGTTCATGAGACGGATCTCTGTATTGAGCGCGATCGTAGGATCGATGAT
>JALZHG010000587.1 GCA_030914045.1 Chloroflexota bacterium
GGTTGGTAGTCCGCTACGAGTGCAAGGATGAGAACTTCCTGGGTATGGCGCAGCTCGGCTGTATCCTGATTCTGCTCAGAAAGTGTTTGTGAGATGGCTTCTAGAACAGTTAAATGCGCGTTACGCACTTCAGGGGGCTATCATGCCAGACGGATCCCGTCCCTCCCCGATTCCGCCGGAGGTGGGAGCTGTATTCAGGAGGCACCCGGCAATCGAACTGGCACAGAGGGAGCGCGAGCTAGACGGGATAGCTCGCCAGTTGCAACAATAAGCAGCTGGTGCACGAGAAGACACCATGCCCAACGGGCAGAAGTACGAAGACTGGCTCAAGAGTAAGAGCCGCGGGGGAGGAGGGGCAGGGAAAATGACTATCAGATGTGAAGCGTGCCCGGCCACAGGAGGCGCTCGGGACGGTTCAGAGCGCGTATCATGGTGACATAGGATGTTCGGCGGGTGAATGAGCTACTTATCGCCGTCGTGGGAGCAATCCTAAGCGCTCTGGTTGCGTATCCTCTGGGCCGAGCGCAAGGCAAGCAACAGACCGTCTTCGAGGAACAAGCGAAGATTATGGTCGAACTGCGAAGGCTGGTCATGGAGGTAGATAAGGCACTGTTTTTTGCCGCGACGTTCCCCGACGAAAAGGATTCCCAAGACGAACTAGGCGACAAGATAGTTGCGTTAGGCGACTACCATCAGGAGAAGTGCATCTGGTTGGACAGGGAGCTCAACACGAAGATTGGGAGGATTATAGGCGGTTACGATGACCAAGCCCGAGCGTTAGTTACCGGCCACCACGGAATTCCGCCCCCTCCTCATCTCAGGGGTATGGACACGGAAGGCGTCTATGAGAAAGTTAGGAAGTGGTATTGGGATGAAGGGCAAGCTCTCGTAGAGGAGCTAGAGACCGAAGCTCGAAAGCTGCTCGGCGTTGACTCGCGTCCCTGGTGGCGTAGGATGGTCAGAGGATGAACCGTGGGGACATACTCCTCACAGTTGTGCAGCTCTTAGGTGGGGCGGTGGTTGGCTACCTCTTTGGCCTCAAGCAAGGACGTAAGCAGACTCAGTACGACCGCAAGGCGGCGGCCATAACCGAGTTGAGGCAGATGCTCCGGGAGATCCAGGACTGTTTTGTCGAGCTATCAGCACGTCCTGAGTTTCGACTTGATGAGTGGCCGAATAGGCGTGAGCAAGCCAAGGCGCTGGGAGAGAAGCTGGATATGTTGGAGAACTACTACAAGGACCAGGCCGCTGGCTCGATGTACGTACACTGGAGAAGCTCAGTGAAGTCACCGAGCAGTTCGTTCAGAAATGGAGTGCCTTCGAGAATGTACTGGAAACCAACGCCGACGAGGAGCTGGTAGCGGCGGACCCTAAAGCGCCGTATGACGAGGAGGCAGCTGCGAAGGCGTTATGGGACTGGACCAAGCTTGAAACCAGAGACATGTTCATCGAAATGGATGACGAATTTTTTAGATCACTTGATACGCACGTGCCCTGGTGGCGTAGGCTGTTCAGGGGTTAGTCGTCAGCTGTTCAGCGAAAAGCGAGGTCGTCTACCCACTCTTGTAGCTCTTCTTGGTAGAGTCGGTATCTGGTGCGGTCAGTTGTCCCATCCATAAATCTTTGGGCTACCGTCCACTCTGACGGGTTGGCGTCCATCTTCACCCACTTGTCGAAGTAGTCGGGAGTGGTTTCTACAATATAGAGGCACCGAAATGTGTCGATGATCTAATCTCTCCTTCCAAACCCGAAGGCACAAACTATCAAGGCCGAGGTCTGGTTGAGAGGAAACCGCCTCTCGTTGAGGTAACCTCGATCGCAAGTTATTAGTATTCTGCCCTGCTTCTGGGCTTCAGCTAGATGGTTTTCATCTGGGTGACCTCGTTTCCCTGCCTCCTCTGCAGTCAGGACGTTAAACTCCCACTCTCTGAGTATTTCTACCGCCAATGTAGGAACGTCCTCATCGACGTAAAAACGCGGCTTCCTCTTGATTGCCCGCCCATAGTTCTCTATCTCTGCCGCTTCTTCCCTAGATAGCGGGGGAAGTAGTTTGTACATATCTACCCAGGGCATCAGCACCCCCTAAACACGTCACACTCACAAGCTTCATTGGATTGTAAGGCTTGACACTTCACTTGCGCCGTTTCGAGAACGGGCCTCATAGCGTGTGACATTGATGCTGGAGTCGGGTGGGGGTCTTTGAAAATTCTAGCCTCGAACGTCGGTTGAACGGTCCTTCTCGTTACGAATTTCGCTGCTGCCGT
>JALZHG010000588.1 GCA_030914045.1 Chloroflexota bacterium
AAGTTGGTAACACCCGAAGCCGGTGGCCCAACCCGCAAGGGAGGGAGCTGTCGAAGGTGGGATCAGCGATTGGGGTGAAGTCGTAACAAGGTAGCCGTACCGGAAGGTGCGGCTGGATCACCTCCTTTCTAAGGAGTCAACTGACCAATCGTTCCGATTGGCGACTCCCACGTTGATGCCTGGTCATCGCAGTGCGGTCTGCTGCGGTGAGACCAAGGGACTCCAGGCCTGAGGCCGAGTCCCGGACGTTTGGATAGTCTCTCTGTTCCGTTTTCTGGGAGCGTTTGCTCCCATGAAGACGACAAAGCGTCCCGCAAGGGGCGCCTTTCGTCGTCTCCGGGCAACTTGAGAATTTCAGAGCGAGCACGAGCATCTTTATGATTCTCCAAGCTACAAAGAGCCAACGGTGGATGCCTTGGCGCCTGAAGCCGATGAAGGACGTGGGTGGCTGCGAAAAGCCGCGGGGAGCTGCCGACCAAGCTTCGATCCGCGGATATCCGAATGGGGAAACCCCGCACCCGTCATGGGGTGTGACTCCCGCCTGAACAAAATAGGGCGGGTAGAGGGAACCGGGTGAACTGAAACATCTCAGTAACCCGAGGAAAGAAAAACAACTGTGACTCCCTGAGTAGCGGCGAGCGAAACGGGATCAGCCTAAACCGAACTGGTGCAATAGCCTGGTGGCGTTGCCAGTTCGGGGTCGCGGGACCTGAACGAGGGGGCACCAGACCCCTTAATCGAGTTACAAAACTGATGCCTAGCGGAAGCGTTTTGGAAAGGCGTGCCGTAGTGGGTAAGAGCCCCGTACGCGAAAGGTAATCAGTCTCGGTCAGTGTTCCCAAGTAGCGCCGGACCCGAGAAATCTGGCGTGAATCTGCGAGGACCACCTCGTAAGGCTAAGTACTTTCAGGCGACCGATAGCGAACTAGTACCGTGAGGGAAAGGTGAAAAGTACCCCGGGAGGGGAGTGAAATAGTACCTGAAACCGTTGGCTTACAAACAGTCAGAGCGTCGTTCCCGGGCAACCGGGAGCCGTGATGGCGTGCCTTTTGAAGAATGAGCCGGCGAGTTACCGTTAGTGGCAAGGTTAACCCGTGAGGGGGAGCCGGAGCGAAAGCGAGTCTGAACAGGGCGTTCAGTCGCTAGCGGTAGACCCGAAGCCGAGTGATCTTGCCATGGGCAGGCTGAAGCGGGGGTAAGACCCCGTGGAGGGCCGAACCCACCATGGTTGAAAACATGGGGGATGACCTGTGGTAAGGGGTGAAAGGCCAAGCAAACTCGGTGATAGCTGGTTCTCCCCGAAATGCATTTAGGTGCAGCGTCGGGTGATCAGCGTTGGAGGTAGAGCACTGAATGGGTTAGGGGGCCTACAAGCTTACCGACCCCAATCAAACTCCGAATGCCAACGCTTCAATAGCCCGGCAGTGAGACCATGGGGGATGAGCTTCATGGTCGAAAGGGAAACAGCCCAGACCGCCAGCTAAGGCCCCAAATTCTAGGCTAAGTGGAAAACGATGTGGGATTGCACAGACAGCCAGGAGGTTGGCTTAGAAGCAGCCATCCTTGAAAGAGTGCGTAATAGCTCACTGGTCGAGTGGTCCTGCGCGGACAATGTAACGGGGCTCAAGTCCAGAGCCGAAGCCGCGGATTGCTCGCACGAAGGTGCGAGCAGTGGTAGGGGAGCGTCGACCTCGCAGTGAAGCAGCGGTGTGAACCGTTGTGGAGCGTGGTCGAGTGAGAATGCAGGCATGAGTAGCGAGAGAGGGGTGAGAAACCCCTCCGCCGAAAGCCCAAGGGTTCCTGGGGAAGGCTAATCCTCCCAGGGTGAGTCGGGAGCTAAGGCGAGGCCGAGAGGCGTAGCCGATGCACAACTGGTTGATATTCCAGTACCACCGTGTTCGCGCCAAGTCCAAGAGTTGCGACGTGGGGGCTGTCTTACGACGATCCCACCAAGGAGCTGGCGGATAGCTGGAGGGGGACGCAGGAGGGTAGATGAACCGGGGCGATGGTTGTCCCCGGGTAAGCGTGTAGGAGGGTCCCGATGAGAGTTGGGGCCGTCAACTCTGAGACGTGATGCCGAGCCGCTTCAGGCGAAGTCATTGATCCCATGCTGCCAAGAAAAGCCCAACAGCGAGTTGACACGGTGCCCGTACCCCAAACCGACACAGGTGGGCGGGTAGAGAATACCAAGGCGATCGGGAGAACTGTGGTTAAGGAACTCGGCAAAATACCTCCGTAACTTCGGGAGAAGGAGGGCCCCGG
>JALZHG010000042.1:0-17378 GCA_030914045.1 Chloroflexota bacterium
GTGAGCCAAACTTCGTTGGAATGAAGGTTGCTACCATTTTGGATTTTAGATTTTGGATTTCGGATTCACTCCGCATCCAACTCAATCCAAAATCCAAAATCCAAAATCCCAAATGGAGGATCTAATGAGCGATCCGTTGTGGTACAAAGACGCGATCATTTACGAGTTGCACGTCAAAGCCTTCTACGATAGCAACGGCGACGGCATCGGTGACTTCAATGGCCTGACCGAGAAGCTGGACTACTTGCAGGACCTCGGCATCGATACCATCTGGCTGCTGCCTTTCTTCAAGTCGCCCCTGCGCGACGACGGCTACGATATTGCCGATTACTACCAGGTCCACCCGAATTACGGCACGGTAGCGGACTTCAAACGCTTCCTCAAGGAGGCCCACCGCCGCAACCTACGCGTGCTAGCCGACCTGGTGATGAACCACACCTCCGACCAGAACGCCTGGTTCCAGGAGGCCCGTTCCTCCACCGACCCGAAGAAGCGCAACTGGTACGTGTGGAGCGACACGATACACAAGTACGAGCAGGCCCGTATCATCTTCACCGATACCGAGCGTTCCAACTGGACCTGGGACGAGACCGCCAAGGCTTACTACTGGCATCGCTTCTTCAGCCACCAGCCCGACCTCAACTTCGACAACCCGGCGGTGCGCCGCGAGATGCTGCGCGTAATCAAGTTCTGGATGGACCAGGGACTCGACGGCTTCCGGGCCGATGCCGTGCCCTACCTGTTCGAGCGCGAGGGCACCAACTGCGAGAACCTGCCCGAAACGCACGAGTACCTCAAGGAAGTGCGCAGGTTCATGGACGAGCAGTACGAAGGCAAAGTGCTGCTCGCCGAAGCTAACCAGTGGCCCGCCGACCTGCTGCCCTACTTCGGCAACGGTGACGAGTTCCACATGGCCTTCAACTTCCCGCTCATGCCCCGCATCTTCATGTCACTCCGGCGCGAGGAACGCTGGCCCATCATGGAGATCATCAGCCAGCTTCCGAAGATACCCGACATCTGCCAGTGGGGCATCTTCCTGCGCAACCACGACGAGTTGACGTTGGAGATGGTCACCGACGAAGAACGCGACTACATGTACCACGAGTACGCCAAAGACCCGCGCATGAAGATCAACATCGGCATCCGCCGCCGCCTGGCCCCGCTGATGGACAACGGCCGCCGCCAGATTGAGCTGCTCAACAACCTGCTGCTCACCCTGCCCGGCACCCCCGTGCTCTACTACGGCGACGAGCTAGGCATGGGCGACAACATCTTCCTGGGCGACCGCGACGGCGTGCGCACCCCCATGCAGTGGACCCCCGACCGCAACGCAGGCTTCTCCAGGGCTGACCCCGCTCGCCTCTACAGCCCCGTCATCAACGACCCGGTGTACGGCTACCAGTCGATCAACGTAGAGGCCCAGGAGCGCACCCAGACCAGCTTCTTACGCTGGATGCGGCGCATGATCCACGTCCGCAAAAAGTACCCGGTGTTCGGCAGGGGCGACATCACCTTCCTCAACCCCGCCAACCCCAAGGTGCTCGCCTTCATCCGGCATCACGAAGACGTGGACGTGCTGTGCGTCTCCAACCTATCCCGCTTCGCCCAACCCGTGGAGCTTGACCTGTCCCAGTTCGACGGTCGCCGCCCGGTAGAGCTTGTAGGCGAGACCCCCTTCCCGAAGATAGGCGAGCTACCCTACTTCCTCACCTTAGGCCCCCACGCCTTCTTCTGGTTCCGCCTCGACCGGGAGGGGTGATCAGGAGACGAAAACGCAAAGACGCAAAGAACGCAAAGGACGCGCAAAGAAGAATAAGGCTTAGTGGTACAAAAAGGACCAGAGTACGAGATCGAGTACTCTGGTCCTCTTGCTTAGAACACCCTACATAATCTCTGCGCGTTCTTTGCGTTCTTTGTGTCTTTGCGTTTTCGTCTCTTAACCTATTGCTATCATCCTGATGCCGAAATTACGGCACTCTACTGGCACGCTTTGTGCACCCTGGAGCCATGTTTCGCATAGTGCTGAATACATGACACGGAGGCATTTACATGGCTACCGGTGTTTCCCAGGCGATCATTGACAGGCAGAAATGGCTGGACGACATATCCGATAAGCTGCAACCGCTCATCAACGACACCTTCAGCAGCGGGGGCGAGGTGGGCAAGCTCGCCAAGGACTTCCTCAACGGCGTGTGGCTCGGCCACCCCCTCCACCCCGTCATCACCGACGTGCCCGTGGGCGCGTGGACCATGACGCAGCTTCTCGACCTGATAAGCCTCATGCGTGGCGACGATTCCGGCCTGGATGCAGCCTCCGACATTACGCTCGGCGCGGGTATCGTGGCTGCGCTGGGCGCGGCGGTCACCGGGCTGGCCGACTGGAGCGACGTGGGTGGCTCGCACCGCCGCATGGGCATGGCTCACGCGCTGCTCAACATGGGCGGCCTCACTCTAAACGTCGCTTCCCTCGCGCTGAGGATGGGTGGTAAGAAGAACCGTGGCGTGGCTCGTTCCCTTTCTGCTGGTGGCTACGTTCTCAACGCGGCCGCGGCCTACGTAGCGGGCGAGTTGGTGTACAACCTGGGTCAGGCCGTGAACCGCGACGCCTGGGTGGACGGCCCCAACAAGTTCACCGATGTAGCCTCCCTGGAAGAGTTGCGCGAAGGCGAGATGGTCAAGGTGGACTACGACGGCAGGCCCATCGTCCTCCTCCAGCACGACGACGGCATTCACGCCTTCGAGGGCACCTGCCCCCATTACGGCTGCGGCCTCTGGGAAGGCAAGCTGGACGACCACACCCTCACCTGCCAGTGCCACGGCTCGCAGTTCGACGTGCGCGACGGGAGCCTCCTGCACGGCCCCGCCACCGCCCCGGTGCCCAGCTACGACGTTCGCAGACGCATGGGCCGAGTGCAGATCAGGATGAGGAAGTGATTTCTGAAACGGGGTTCTGAAACGTGAAACGTGAAACGTCATGCGGCTGGTGTTATTTGGTACGTGAAGAGTGGCAATTGCGCTTGGCGGGACCAAAGCCCCTTCTGTCATCCTGAACGCAGTGAAGGATCTCAAGAAGGTGAGTAGGGATGCTGTTGGGCGTTGCGGAACATGGTGGTAAAGGTTCAGTGTAGTGCTGGAACAAGCATCTGAGATCCTTCACTGCGTTCAGGATGACAGGGAGTCTCTGAATCGCCTGTGTCCCACAAACCCTTTACAGCACACCCTTGAGCAAGCCGCATCACGTTTCACGTTTCACGTTTCAGCACCCCGTTTCACGTTTCAGCACCAGGAGTGTACGACCACATGACCAAAGGCAAAGGACGCAAGCGGCACAACCCCATAAAGGGCCTCGTGGCAGGCATCGTAGCGGGTGCGGCGGCCTCGGCGGCGATGGACCAGTACTGGGGCCTGGTAGGGCGGGTGCCTGGAGAGCGGCCCGAACAGAAACCTCGACCGGGTGGCAACCAGCAAAAGCAGGAGCCTTCTACGCAGATCATGGCCGACAGGCTGGCGGAAGCTCTCACCGGCAAAGAGGTGCCTGACGAAGCTAAACCCGCAACGGGCGTGGCCGCACACTACCTTACAGGTATGCTGCATGGAAGTTTTTTCGGCCTCTTAGCTGCCCTTCGTCCTCGTACTGGTCTCCTCGCTGGCCTGGTCTACGGCGTGGCTATCTGGTTCTTCCTGGATGAGCTAGCCCTTAGAGCCTTCAACCTCGCCCCCGACCCCGACAAGGTGCCCAGGAAGGTACACGCCCAGGCGGTAGGCGCGCACCTGGTATACGGTGGCAGCCTGGCCCTGTTGACCAGGCGCTTCCTCAAGTAAGAACAAAAAGGGACGATGGTAGCTTTCACCATCGTCCCTCGTCTATCGTCCCTCGTCTATCGTCCATCGTCCCCAGCTACTACTGCCCGCCCGGACCCTTCTCAATCGGAGCGCCCACCAGGTTGCCCCACTCGGTCCAGCTACCGTCGTAGTTGCGCACGTTGGGGTAGCCGAGCAGGTGCTTCAGCACGAACCAGGTGTGCGACGACCGCTCGCCTATGCGGCAGTAGGCTACCACGTCCTTGTCGGAAGTGACGCCCTTCGGCTCGTAGATGTTGCGTAGCTCCTCGGGGCTTTTGAAGGTGCCGTCCTCGCGCACCGCAGTCGCCCAGGGCACGTTCTGCGCGCCGGGGATATGGCCGCCACGCTGAGCGCCCTCCTGCGGGTAGTTCACCATGTGCAGCATCTCGCCCGTGTACTCAGGGTTCGAGCGCACGTCCACGAGCGCGTAGCCTGCCTTCAGGCTGTTGCTGGAGCGGTCGAGCAGGGCCATGACCTCGTCGCGGAAAGCGCGGATTTCGCTGTCGTTGCGCTCCTGGGCCGTGTAATCGGTCTGGGTATAGCTCGGCACCTCGCGGGTCATGGGGCGGTTCTCGGCCACCCACAACTGGCGGCCGCCGTTCATGATCTTCGTGTTCTTGTGCCCGAACAGGTGGAAGACCCACAGGGCGTACGTAGCCCACCAGTTGTTCTTGTCGCCGTAGAAGACGACCGTGGTGTCGTTGGAGATGCCCCGTTCCCGGCACAGCCTCTCGAAATCCTCCCGGCTGATGTAGTCGCGGCGCACCTGGTCGTTGAGGTCGGCCACCCAGTCGAGCTTGACTGCGCCGGGTATGTGTCCCTGCTCGTACAGCAAAATGTCCTCGTCCGACTCCACGAGCCTGATGCTCGGGTCGTCCAGGTGGTCCTCTACCCACTGCGTGGACACGAGTATATCCGGGTTGGCGTAGCCAGTGTCGCCCTGCGCGTCCGTGGCCTGTGCCGTAACTTCCGTACTTGTACCTGTAGCCATGATTTGCTCCTTTTCTCCTGGTATTGTGAGATATATCTTGTTTGCCGTTATGCTATGCACTGAGTAACGCAGTCGCGTACATATTATACACTGTTCTAGCTGTTTTAAGTATGCCTGGTCCGGTAAATCGCTCCCCACAAGCAACAATCAATTCAACAATTCTACTGCCGCTCGCTATCTTCTGATAGATTCTAGCGTTACACGTTACATCAGACGCACAGCTTTCGCTGCATGACGCATACAGTCCTTGCCTTCGCCCTGGCTCTTTGTGGTATCGCTGGTACCGCATATGACTAAAGTACTACCGTAGCGGGGGTATTTATTCTTGCTTTTACGTCAACACGGCCCATATAATTATCTTCGCGTCGGTTGGTTGCAAATAAAAGCAATTAGATGAAGATGTTACAGGCGTATCGCGTTCTTGCTTCCTGCTAGCCCCGGTTTCCTAGCCTATTTTGTAAGGTCTTGATTCCGGCATATGCCCAATGCTTCCTATAACCGGGTTCCTATGGACCACTTCCGGCGACAGCTACATCCTCATAAGCCCGCCCTCCAGAACACCCTCGCTCCCGGTACTGGCGTGACTTGGTCGTCCCACGCCATGCCCTCGAGCGGACCTATGCGTTACACAGGGCTTGCTCCATTGAGCCAGCCGGGCACGTTCAACATGGCGGCCCCGACTGTGTCGCCGCGACCTAGCACAGGCACTATCCTCCGCGAGCGTCTGCGTCTGGTCCTGGTCGTTACCGCCACTCTGCTCTATGCCGTGCTGCTCTTCTATGTGCTCTCGCTCAGCAGCAGTTCGGCCAGGCCCTCGGTAGGTCTGACCGCCCAACGTGACAATACGGGCGAGTGGCGGGTGACCTCTCTTGTTCCAGGCGGCTTGAGCTATGACGAGGAGGTGCACCTGGGCGCTACGGTTGTGGCAGCCTACGACGCCACGGGCAACGCCATCGATCTCAAAGCGCTGCCGGAGAGTACGAGCAACTTCCAGACGGCTTACGAATTGTGGGTCCGCCCCGGTGGTGAGCCGGAAGCCGCACCGAAACAAATAAGCACACTAAACCAGCGCCCCGACACTCCCCTCCAGCGGTGGGGCTATGCTCTGCTTGGCATCATCTTTATATCGGTTGGCGGCGCGGTGTTCGTCAAAGCCCGGCAGCGCGATGCGTCCAGGGCGTTCTATCTCTTCTGTTTCACCACTGCGGTAGCCCTGGCGCTGGCTTCGGCCATGTACCTGCGCATCGACTGGCTACAGTCCATGCTCTTCATTACCCTCGCGGTCTGGGCGGGGTCCTTCGCGAGCTTCTTCCTCAAGTTCCCGGTGTGCGTCGGCAAGTCGAAGCGACACCACTACTTCATCCTCGCGGTGGTGGCCCTGGGGGCCGTGTGCATCGTCCTGGGCTACCTGTGGGTGCTGGCAGGGAACTACCTCGCCTACGAGACGGTCAGGATGCTTACCCTCATCTACGTAAGTGCCTGTGTGGCCGCCGGGTTGGGCACGCTCCTGCGGTCTCTGGTGGGCGAGCGCTCTCCCGAAGTTCGCCAGCAGCTATTCCTCTTGCTGGGTGGCACCGCTATCGCCTTCGGACCCGGCTTGCTCCTCGACTTGCTTCCGCACATACTCATAGACCGGCCCATCGTTCACCTGGACCTGGCGGTGCTCTCCTTCGGTTTCATGCCGCTGGCCTTCGCCTATGCCATCACCCAGCACCAGTTGCTAGGCATACGCAGCCTGATGCGCCGTAGCGTCGTCTACGTCGTCATGGGCTTTAGCGTGCTCATGGTCTTCGCGGTAGCGGCGGCCGTAGTGAGCACCCTCTTGCCGCAGGGCTGGTGGGGCAGCGAGTTTGGCCTGCTCGGCTTCGGCCTCCTGGTCTTCCTGATCGCGCTCTCGTTCGGCTGGGCGCAGCGCCGCGTAGAACGGCTAGTGGACCGCTATATTTATCACGATGCTTACGACTACAAAGAGGCCCTGTTGCACTTCAGCGCCCAGCTCGCCTCCGAGCAAGACCTCAAGGTGCTGGCCGATCAACTGGTGGAGCGCACCTGCCGCCTGATGAACCTCACCTGCGGCATACTCCTACTCGCGTCGCAGCCCCAGGAGGCCAAGCAGATCGACAGGCTGACCTCAGCGTTGGAGCCGGACTTCATAGACGCCGATAGCGAGTACGACCACGCTCTTAGCTCCCGAGTTGGCGCTGATATGGCCAGCAAGAGCCGCACCCAGCCACTGAGCGAAGGCGATCTTTACCTGGAGCTGTACGCGCAGCATGGGCCGCTTGCCCCGACGCTGCTCGGAGGGTTGCGCGCCGAACTCGCCGCGCAGGGCATTGTGCTACGACAGCCTGATAGCCCGGTTCCCGTGGTCTACGCCCAGGACGACCCTCAGGCCGCCGACGCTGAAGCCGCCACCGACATGCTAAAGACTACCAGGCTGACGGATGCGCCAACGTCCT
Organism: Chloroflexota bacterium; assembly: GCA_030914045.1. Lineage (GTDB taxonomy): Bacteria > Chloroflexota > Chloroflexia > QHBQ01 > JADMIH01 > JADMIH01. The sequence goes on from JALZHG010000042.1 coordinate 7,294, forward strand.
TCCTTGACGAAGACCCTGCCGATTTGGAGTCCCTTCGCTCCTTCCTGGGCGTGCCGCTGTGGACCCGCTCCTACTTTATAGGCGTGCTCTGCCTCGGCGGCAAGAAGACCGGCGAGCGCTTCACCCAGGACGACATGTCGCTATTAAGCACCCTGGGCAGCCAGGCGGCCCTCGCCATCTACAACGCGCAGCTATATGAGGCCCGCGAGCAGGCGCTGCTCGATACGATTACGGCCCTAGCTCATGCCATCGAGGCCAAAGACACCTACACGATCAATCACTGCGAGAACATCACCGACCGGGCGGTGGCGCTGGCCCAAGCCCTTGCTCTGCCCAGGCAGGAGGTGGAGAACATCCGCCTCGGTTCGATCCTGCACGACGTGGGCAAGATCGGCATACCGGATGCCATCCTCAACAAGCCCTCCAAGCTGACCGACGAGGAGTACGAGACCATCAAGCAGCACGCCCAGATAGGCGCGCGCATCGTGCAGTCGGTGGGCGCGCTACAGGGGGTGGTGCCCATCGTGCGGCACCACCAGGAGCGATACGACGGCCAGGGCTACCCCGACGGGCTGGTAGGCGAGGAGATACCCATCGGCGCGCGCATCATCGCCATCGTCGATGCCTACGGCGCTATGACCGAGGACCGCGTGTACCGCAAGGCGCTGGGACATGAGAAGGCGCTCAATGAGTTGCGGCGCAACGCGGGCACGCAGTTTGACCCCCACGTCGTCAGCACCTTCATTCGCATCCTCAAGGAGCAACCGGAGCTTGCCGAAATCCACGCTGAAGATAGCGTCGTGCGTGCGCACTAGACGCCGTCCTCAGTGAGATGCAATCTAATAGAAATCGCAGGCAGCAGCCCGTTGAGGTCCAACTTCGACGGGCTTCTCTGTGCCCCTCCGCGCCGGGCGAAGTTCAGTAGGGCGAACCTGTCGACTTTCGTTACCTCGACTCTACGTAGATTTACGTAACTCGTGCAATTGTGCCTGGTACTAGGGTCCTGGGTATTGCTTAGGACCAGTACTTCTGTTATACTCGCCGCGTCGGAGATGGATAGTACTCGTTAGTACCAAAGTACCATTTAGTTGGTGCGGTACCCTGTACTGGTCCATCTAAGGTGCTGCGGAAGCTCCTGGACCGTTCGTCTGCAACACCTTCGACAAAAACCGGGTAAATGCCCGAAAGTGCCTATAAAGAGGCGCAATTTGGCATTGTCAAAAAGCGGCCACGAACCAAGAGCCATCGTCATCACCGTGTGGAGGAGCATTACAGCCATGAACCTGAACATCCTAGAGAAACTCACCCGCCAGGCCATCAAGGGCAACAACGTAGTCGCAGCCAGCAGCGAGATGCTGAAGAACGGTTTCATCAGCCCCGCCGAGCACCGCTCGGTGCAGTCGCTCTCGTGGCAGATCGCCGCCAACGTTAGGGTCACGGCAGGCGGCGCGGTTGCCGCACCCCCCACCACTGTTTACAGGGTGTGGATCTAAACCCCCAGACTTAGAACATTCTCTTCTTCTGCAAAAAGACCGGCTGTGTGGCCGGTCTTTTTGCGTCTCCGTCTCTACTTCAGGGTTCGCGCTGTGGTCCCGGACTTCACTTTACGAATATCTGCGGACCAATTTAGCTTCTTTTTGCCAGAACCCCTTACTTTTCGCGCGTGTCGTCGTTATAGGAAACAAGCGCGGGGGGTAGGTCGCCATAATACTTACCTTTTGGAGGTTACTTGCTAATGAACCTTAACGTACTTGAGAAACTCGCACGTGAGATCGTAAAGGGCAACAACGTCACCGAGACTAGCGCGGAACTGCTGCAAAGGGCCGTAATCTCGCCGGTGGAGCACCGTTCGCTACAATCCCTCTCGTGGCAGATCGCCGCGAGCGCCCGCCATAATCCGAGCGGCAATATTACCGCCGCCGCCATCAGCAGATACCGGGTCTGGATATAAGCAGCCCCAGCCTGTAACATCATAGAGGTCCCGGCCCGCATCTCTGGTGTGAGCTAGAGGCGGGCCGGGGTCTTGCGTTCATGTGCCCCTCTAGCAGAGGGGCGTTTCGCCTATGGCTGCCGGCCCTCGGCCTCTTCGCCAGGCAGGGCCGTCCGCTTCAGCACGTTCTGGAAGTAGTAGCTGAGCGCCAGGAACAAGCCGCCTATCCCCAGGAAGATCAAGACGCGCCAGATGGCTTCCAGGCCAACCAGGTCTACCAGGAACAGCTTGCCGACGAGCAGCACCAGCGTCCCCGCTCCCATATACAGAAGCGGTGCGTTGCGGTCGAGCCGTATCCCGGCCAGGAGCAGCGCGCACGCCAACGCTCCCCAGGCGATAGTCACGAAGGCGTTGCCGTTGGGTAGCGCGTGCAACTCGCGCCAGAGCAGCGCCAGGAACGACAGGTGAGCCGTTACCTGGTACAGCATAGCTACTCCCCGCGTCCTTATCACAAGTGAAGTTGCCACCAACAGTCCGATGACGGCCAGGTAGCTGAGGGCCTGCGCGTTGAACACAGGTACTTCCTCTGTGCCCCTCCCGCCGAACAGCGCGACAATTATATCGAAGGCGAAGCTAGCGCCTACCCACAGTGCTACGCAGGCCCACAAGATGTGCCCCATGACCGACGTGCCCCTGTCCGATAGCCGACGGGAGACGAAGTGCAGGGCTGTAGCTTCTACCGCGAGGGCTACCATGAGCACGTTGCCATGCACCAACTGCACCAGGGCGAGCGTCAACAGCAGCACGCCCACCGCCGCGTGGGTGTAGGCGAGCCGCTCTTGCGACTGACGCAAGCTCCATGCAACACCGCCAAAGGCTGCGGCCCCGGCCAGCGTGATCGCGCCCAGTATCTCGCCTGGCAGATACGCTTGCCACAGCAGCCACGAGAATCCCAGGGTGGTCAGCGGTGCCAGCACCACCAGCGCATGCACGTGAGACTCCAGGAGGTTCCGCGTGTCGTTGTCGTGGCTGGAGTCGAGTGGGGGTACGGGCCAGCGTTCGGGGTTGCGCGCCCGCAACGTCTCACGCACTACGGGTAGCGCCCAGAAGACCAGCAGGCAGAAGATGGCCCCAGCCTGCAAAGCCCAGTCTGCCTCGGTGCCGCCAGGTCCAAACTCCCTCGAGCCTGCGAACCCCACCAGTAGCGCCAGCCAGGTGCCCGCGAAGGTGGTCCACAGCAGGGCGCGCCACCCACGGAAGAAGTAGACCGCTACGCCCCCAGCCGCCACGAGACAGGTATAGGTAACCAGGCCCACCACTCCGCCGGACCTGTCGCCCAGCACGAAGGGGGTCGCCAGGCCGCCCGCCACACCTACGATGGATAGCAGCGGCTGGTTGTGCCCCAGTGCGAGCGCGAAAGCCAGCACGGTGACGGCGACCATGAATGAGAACGCCAACTCGTAGGGGACGAGATGGAAAAGCTGGTAGGCCGCGTACCCTGTGACGTAGAAGGTAGCGATGCTGCCGCCCAGCAGGATGTACTTCAGGGCCTGCCGGTGCGCTCCAAGGCGGGAGCCTATCACGAGCAAGGCGGCACCCACTACGAAGCCAATCGCCACGCGCACCCATTCGGTGAGCCAACCCTGGTCCACCGAGTACTTGAACAGGAAGCCGATACCGAGCAAGAAGAGCACGATGCCGACTCTGCTGAGCCAGAACTCCCCGCTTTTCAAGATGTCGGCTTGTGGTCGAGATGGGGCGCTAGTGCTTGCGGCGTTACTTGGTGGCGGGGTGGCCGGAGGGGCCGGGGGAGCCGGTATGGCCGAAGACGCGGCATGGGCCATTGTGGGGCCTGGTTGGGCGGCGGTGCCCTGGCCGGGCATGCCGGGCGGAGTAGCTATTCTAGGGGTTTCACCCGCTGCCACTTGCATCGACCTGCCGCACCACATGCAATTGGGGCTGGTGGGCGGGTTGCCGCCTCGGCAGTGAGGGCAGTGCACCTGTGTGAGAGGGGGTGGCAGTGCCGGTATACCATCAGTTGCTGTCCGCGCGATTGGAGAAGAGGCTTCCAAGCCCTCGGTGGCTGCAAATGCCTCGGTCTGTGAGGTGGTAGAAGTTGCGGGCCTTATGCTGGCTATCACGCCCTCAAGTCGCTCCACCTGTCCGCGCAACTCGCCTACCAGCCGCTCCAGGCGACCGATTCTTTCGTCCAAAGGTCCAGGCGCTGTCTCTTGCATCCGCATCTACCTCCTTGCAACCGGGGCGCTATTTCCTCCACCATGACGGGTATGGTGTCATATGCCCCATGCACCTGCTTACAGTATGCGGGCGTTATTGGCCTGTTGCATCGGCAGTCTTGCCTAACCGGAAGCTACGGTAGCATACGAGGCATACGGCTCAAGAGTAGGTATTATTGCTTAGGCGAAGCATCTACGGCGGCACATTGTTGCGGGTTGAGCGGGAAGCAGGGTAGCCAGATTCCGCCTCAACATAGACGCAACTTACCCCGCCGCATAAATCAGGATGTGGCCCCCAGCGCTGGCGCTATTCTACCTGCACTTTAAGGTCGAGTCAACACTCAGCTTGCGTCGACCACGACAAGCACCGTGCCGGATCGGAGAGCAGGGTTCTCGCTGTCCGTCGTCCTCTCCCTACTGTGAATTGGTATAATGCCCGTGCTTGTGCCAGGCAGAGGATGAATGAACGTGCTTTGCATCCATCGTCCATCGTCCATCGTCCATCGTCCACCCACCAGAGGTAATCGCGTGAGTTCCCAGTCCGAAATCTGGCAGTTCCTTGAAGCCACCGACGAGCACCTGACGGCGGCACTGCTCGAATATGCCTCATTGATGCCGGTGTCGCTTATCAACATCGGTAAGGTGGCGCTCTCCGCACCGGGTAAGGTGATGAGCGCGGTGCCGCAGATGCAGAGAGACGGCGTCTCGGTGCCTTCGCCCCTGCCGAGGTGGCCCCTCTACGTCCTCGAGGCGTACCGGGCGGGCTCGGCTTATGTTGCGGACGCCTGGCATGAGGCCCTGCCGGGTGCGGTGGCGGTGGAAATAGCCATGTCAGCCGCCGACCTGCTGGACGAGTTGGCGGACGAGGACCCCAGCCCCGTGGTCGAGCGGTACGGACCCGGCCAGGCCCTCAACACCGGCAACCTGATGCTGGTAATGTCGCAGCAAATCTTGCTAAGGGCGGCACAGGGTGGCAACGACCGCTATCTCGCGGCCCTCACCGCGCTACAGGAAATGTTGGTGGAGGCAGCCGTGGGCCAGCACCTCGATATGCTCTACGACCGCATGCCGCCCGACGAAGTTACCCTGGAGATGAGCGCGGACGTAACGGCCAAGAAGGCAGGCGCTCTCATAGCGGGGGCCTGGCGGGTGGGGGCCCTGCTATCGGGTGCCGAACAGCCCGTGGTGGACCTGCTCACAAGGCTGGGCCGCGAGATAGGCGGGTTCGCGCAGCTATCAAACGACCTGGAAGCCGTGCTGCCTCTTGACATAAGTGCGGAAGAGGCGGTTCTAATGGAAGAAGGCGGGCCGCCTGGTCCCAAGACGGACCTACGCCTTCGCAAGCGAACCCTGCCGGTAGTTTTCACCCTCCGTGACGAAGGGGACGCGCCGAACCCTCTTCAGCGGACTTTCAGCGACCCCACCTACGCAGGGAGCGTAGACGAAGCTATCCTGCGCCGGGCGATAGTCGAAGCCGGGGGAGTGCAGTTCGCCCAGTTGGTGATGGAGGTCCACGCCCAGACGATTGTGCAACTGTTGAGCGAGCTTGAGGCGTTTAGGCCTGGCGCTACCGAGACGCTGGCGTACCTGCTGCCGGTGCGTATCGAGCAGGGTGCTGGTGGGGTAGACTGATTGCTGCTTGGTTGGGGATCTAATCATGCAGGGGCCGTGCGTGACGCCTTGTGCTTTAGAGTGAGGCATCACCTCCCGCACCGATCCTCGTAGCTTATTGCTTCAGGCCCGACACGAGCACAGAGGGTATGGTCCCACCACCATACCCTCTGTGTTCCTCCTTGTGTGGCGGCCGCTAGCTCGCGGCCCCTCCCGAAAGACTCGGCTTGGCTTGTGACTCGGCGGTAGATACCTTGTATCCCCGAAACATCCAGGCAGAGATGACGCCCGCCAATATCACTATGATGCCGCCTACAACGAACACGTTGCGCACGCCTATCAGTTCTCCCAGAGCACCCGCGAAGGCCATGGACACCAGGCTGGCAGTCGATATGAGGGTGTTGAGCGCAGCCCCCACTCGGCCAAGCACCTGGGGTGGGGCGCTAGTCTGCATAAGGGTGGAGATGGATGCCTGCATCGGGGTCATCATCAGACCCACTACGAACAGTATCGGGAATAGATGCCAGATGCTCGATACGAAGGCTAACCCAATAGTCATCAGGCCCATCACCGACAGTGCTCCGCTCAGTATGTTGGTGGGCTTCAGGCGGGCTGCCAGGACCGTTATCAGGCTGCCACTCAATATCATGGCGGCTGTCTGCGCTACCTCCACCGCGCCGAACCAGGTGACCGGCACCTTCAGGTCGTTCACGATGAGCGGGATGATGAGCACGTTCACCGCACCTATGCCGAGCATCGTCATCATGGTGGCTACCATCGTGCCGGAGAGGGCAGGGGTGTGCAAGATGAGGCCAATGCCTTCCCGTAGCTGCTTGAACACTACCGCCACGTTGCCGGTCTCCGCCCTGTGCTCGTTAGCGGCCGCCGGGACAACTATCAAGCTGATCATGAAGAGCGACAGGAAGAAGGTCAGCGCGTCAATGACGAATGGTACCCAGTAGTTGCCCGACAGCCCCACAATCACGCCCGCTGCTGCCGTGCCCAGCAGGTTGAACAGGATTCGGCTGGTCTGCGACAGTGAGTTGGCGGCCATGAGCATATCGCGCCCCACGATGGAGGGCATCAGGGCGCTTCGGGCCGGGGTGAACAGGGTGCCCACCGAGGCTTGCAGGAAGGCTATCAGGTAGAGCAGCCAGAGCGTGTCCACCGAGCCTACCAGTATGAAGCCGAGCACCAACACACCTCTAATCGCGTCGGAGGCGATCATCACCCGCCTGCGGTCCCACCGGTCTACGAAGACGCCAGCCAACAGACCGAAGGTGATGTGCGGTATCGCCAGCATGATGAGCATGGTGGCAATCGCGGCCGCCGAGCCGGTAAGCTGGTTCACCAGGATCAGCAGGGTCAGGTTGGTCAGGCTGTCACCGAAGTCGGATATGCTCTGGCCGGTCCACAGGTTGCGAAAGTTGCGGTTCTTCAATAGGTCGCCGATGCCGGGTTTCTTTGCCGCTTTGATGCTTGTTTCTTGTGTGCTTGTTTCGTTCATTGTCCTGGTCTCCTTGGTGTCTATGCTAATGGCCTATGTGCGGCCCCGCCCGTGCCGCTGTTAGTACCCGAGGTGTAAAAGGGTGCGTCTATCCTGGCCCTGGTGAAACACTTTTACCGGGCATCAAAGATTTGGTTTTCTCAGTAAGTCGGGGCTAAGACGTGGAGTAGAGCGGGTTAGCCTGAGGTATTGGCCTCGTTGTCGCCTTGGTGCTTGCGCTTCTTCGCGGGCAACTTGTGCGTGGTCGGGAACATTACCACCATCAGTCCATGCGCCTGGGCGTCGGGGCTATCCACATCACAAGAGTCGAACTCTTTGATGACGTCGTTCATCTTCTTGTAGAGTTCTTCGACCTTGTCCTCAGGCACCTGAGCTAGGGAGCGCACCAGCACAAGCTGCTTCGGTTCGTGGCCCGAGTCGGGGTCCGACACCTTGCTTATATCTACAAGCCCGGCTTCCACGCTCTTGTTCAGGTCCACCCGCACGCTGTCGAACATGGTCTGCAGGAGGCTATTGACCTCGTCGCTGATGCCCTTGCCACCGGGGGCCGCGAACAGCGTCTTGTCGATGCTGATGCTGTGGGCGGTTACCCAATACTGCTTCTCGATGATGCCGGAAACCACCCGCGTGCTGACCACCCGTACCAGGCCATGCTCCTCCAAAGTGTTGATGTGGTAGTAGAGCTTCGTCTGGGGAATATTCAGCTCGGCGGCGAGTTGCTTGACTGTAACCGGCTGTTCAAGCATCTGCTCCAGGATTTGCAGCCTGAGCGGGTCGGAGAGCACCTTCACCGTCTCAAGGTTGGTGATGGTGAGCGTGTCGGCGGGCTGGAACTCCTCGGCAGTTGTTTGAACCTGGTCAGGCATTCTATCTCCGTACATCATTCAAAACTATTTGAATAAATAATAAAGCATGAATGGCATCGTGTCAATAGGTTGGGCCGAAATTGCTCGACCAATATCAATGAGGTAGTTCAAGCAAGATCATGCCAGTTGACAGTTGGCGCCTGTTGTTTGTCTAAGCTCTCCTTCAGTATGCTATGCTAAGGGGACAGATGAGTACTTACAAAAGAAGGCCCGAAATTAAGCCTTCGGTTATCGAGTTCCTGCTGAGCAAATGCTGGGCGGCTACAACGATACCCTCTACGTGCAAGGAGAAAGCACTTGGCTAGCGAGGCACCAGGCGAACGTAGACCCCTCCGCAAGGTGGTAGTGGTCTTCAAGACCCACTTCGACCTGGGCTTCACCGGCCTGCCCCACGAGGTGATGCAGCAGTACACAGGGCCGATGTTCGCGGCGGTGCGGGCGGTGATGCTCGCCACCGAGCATGAACCCGAGCACCTGCGCTACAACTGGACCCTGCCCGCCTGGCCCCTCAAGTTCCTCCTGCACGACCCTTCGGTGCCCGCCGAGACCCGGCGGCAGGCCCGCGAGCTGGTGGAGCAGGGGCGGCTCAACTGGCACGCCTGGCCCTTCACCACCCACACCGCCTTTTGCGGCCTGGAAGAGCTTGTGCGCGGCCTGCACGTCTCCCGTGGCCTGTCGGAGGAGTTTGGCCGCTGGCCTACCGGGGCCAAGCAGACCGACGTGCCCGGCCACACCTGGGCCTTGCCCTCGCTGCTGCACGGCGCGGGGGTCCGGTTCCTCCACCTGGGGGCCAACTCCGGCAGCCACCCGCCTCACGTGCCGCGCCTCTTCTGGTGGGAGGGGCCGGACGGCACGCGGCTGCTGACCTACTACTCGCCCGGTGGTTACGGCACCCCGCCTCTGCCGCCGGAGGACTGGCCCTTCGACACCTGGTTGGCCGTCCAGCAGACGGTAGACAACCACGGCCCGCAGTCGCCGGAAGACCTGTTGCGGCTGCGGCGCACGGTAGAGCAGGGCGCACCAGGGGCCGAGCTTGTGTTCGGGGAGCTAGGCGATTTCTACGAGTCGCTGCTCTCCCAGCCGGAGCAACTGGCCGACGTGCCCGTGGTGCCCTACGACCTGGCGGACACTTGGATACACGGAGTGGGCACCATGCCGCGGGAGGTGGCGAAGGTCAGAGAGTTGCGGCGAAAACTGGTGGCTCTTGAGCAGGCTGTGGTAGAGCATGAGTGGCCCACCGACGATGCAGAACCTGGTGACTTTGCCCTGGCGCGCAAGATCGCGCCCCTGACAGATGCCGCTTACGAGCAGTTGCTGCTCTTTGGCGAGCACACCTGGGGTCTCGACGTGAAAAGCACCATCAAGCGAGCGTACGACATAGATTTCGAGCGCGCCCGCTGCACCGAGTCGTACCGGAGGCTGGAAGGCTCGTGGGCCGCCAAAGCAGCTTACGTGTACCGCGCCGAGGAACTCTATCTGCAAGCCCTTAGCGCCGCGCGTGAACTGGTGCCCGGTATAGCTATCGAAGAAGAGCCGTTGAAGTACCGCGAGCGCAATCCCCCTCCAGACGATGAGCGAGAGTATGTAATCGAGACAAGCCAATTCCGTGTAGAGGTGGACCCTGCGGCCGGGGGTATAGTGTCGCTGCTCGATAAGAGCACCGGGCGCGACTGGGTGGACCGTGGCGGCGCTGAGCCTTTCGGTGGATACCGTTACGATCTCTATTCCGCCGCAGACATCGGTGAGTTCATGCGCGCCTATGGTCTCTATTTCCAGGACTGGTTCGTGCAGGACTTCGGCAAAGCGGGCTACCCGGAAGACCTGCCTCATATGACCGCTTACGCCCGCAACTTCTCCCTTTCAAAGGTGCGCGCCGGGGGCAAGCAGTCGATTCTCCTGGCGAACGGGCGATTGGCCGCGATTGACCATAGCGG
>JALZHG010000042.1:17388-33962 GCA_030914045.1 Chloroflexota bacterium
GTGTACCTTTACCTGCGCAGTGGGTATCGATCAAGATAACGGCGGACGAGCACTCTCCATACATCGACCTGGAATACAGCGTCACGGGCAAGCAAGCCACCCCGCTGGCGGAGAGCACCGTTGTACCCTTCTCCCTCAACCTGCCCAAACCAACCTTCAGACTGGGCCAGGTGGGATCGGTGATAGACCCGGCCCGCGAGATCAGCGCGGGGGCGAACCGCCATCTCTGGTGCGTGGACGATTGGTTAGACGCTTCCGACGACCGTGTGGGCCTTGCGGTCCTCCCGGTGGACATGCCTCTCGTATCCATAGGCGACCCCGGCATCTACAGGTTCGACCCGCATCACGTGCCCTCGGAGCCGCTTGTCTACGCCCACCTATCCAACACGCAGTGGGGCACGAACTTCCCCCAGTGGCTGGAAGGCAACTTCACCTGGCGGGTGCGGCTGTCACCCCACATGGGCGACTGGCGACTCGGCCTGCACGGGCGGATTCAGCGAGGCTCAATCTCAATGTACAGCATCGCTATGCAAAGAGCACGAGGTCTGACTGTAGAATCTGCCGAGTTCAAGGAAGCCCCAATCCAACCCAGCTCCCGCCTGACGCTTTTGAGCATGCGGCCGCGGCATGATGGCCCAGGGCTGATAGTCCGCTACGCTGACCCATTAGGAACACCTCGCACTACAACTTTCGGGTTTCTCGGACCTGTCTCGGCGGTTTGGCGCTGCGACCTGATGGAGCGCCCGGTTGAGCGATTGGAGTTGCACAGGCAGCCGGACCGCACCCGTGTGGAGATTTTCCTTGCACCCCATGCGGTTGTCACATTGCTGGTAGAGTTCGGCGGCGAGCAGTAAGCCCCGGTGAGAGTCCCAGTGGAGTTGTCAGCATGAAAGTTATTCTCATGGCCGCCGTCACCATAGACGGCAAGATCGCACGGCACGAGCACCATTTCGTGGACTGGTCCTCTAAGGAAGACAAGAAGCTCTTCATGCAGACCTCCAAGCGCGCGGGCGTGGTCATCCTGGGCAACAACACGTATGAGACCTTCCCCTCGGCACTGCCCGGCAGGCTGCACATAGTGCTCACTACCGACGTCGCGGACAAGCAGCAGCGGCCGGGCGAGATAGAGTTCACCGACCTCACCCCCGCCGAGATAGTAGCCAACCTGGGGGCGCGGGGCTACACGGAAGCGGTGCTCACCGGCGGCGCGCAGGTCAACGCCCTCTTCCTGACTGCCAACCTGGTTGACGAAATCTGGCTCACCGTGGAGCCGTACATCTTCGGGCTGGGGATAGACCTGTTCCGTGGGGTGCCGTTCGACCGCCGCGCCACGTTGCTGGAGGTGCGGCAGCTAAACGAAGGCGGGTCGGTGCTGCTCCGGTACGGCCTGAGCACGGACTCTACGAAGGAAGGCTAAACGCCACAGCTACTCCTGTGTGAAGAACTGGGTGAGTGTGTACGCCAGGCGCTCAATGGGCACCTTCTCGAACTGGTGAGGGGTAGCGGGCAGCACCTCCAACTCGCCCCGCGGCAACGCCTTGTATATGTCGAGGCTTTCAGCCAAGGTCACGGTCCCATCGCGGTCGCCTATCATTATGCGGACGCGCTGCTCGATACCGGCTACGTCATGGGGTCTAAGGCCGCCGGTTTGTCCCAGCGACCGCAGCAACTCGCGGGTGTTGTCCAGCACCTGCTCCCACCCGGCGGCGGTATGTCTTTCGGCCAGCGCCCTGGCGAAGTGGGGCACCTTGGCTGATATCTTCTGAGGGTCGAGCAACGTCGTTTCGCGCGCCGCTATGTCCGCATCCCAGTAGAACTTCGTACCCAGCGTGGCTATGCTTTCCACCACATGCGGGTGCGAGCGTGCCAGTACGCAGGCCACGTACCCGCCCATGCTGTAGCCGAAGATGTGGACGCGTGCAATCGAATGTTGCTCCAGGTAGTCGAGCACGTTCTCTACGAAGTGCTCCATGCTGAACGGCCTCGAACGTAGCGGGGCATAGCCGTGCCCCTCGAAGTCGAGCATATGCAGGTCGAAGGCCGGGTTGAGCAGGGGCACGAGGGGCGCGAATTGGTCGCTCGCGCCGATAGCCCCGTGCAGAAGGAGCAAGATTGGCTTGTTCATATTGGTACTCGTCAGGTAGTGTGAAGGATAGAGGGTCTTGTGCTAGCGTGTGCTTGCGATAGTGTAATGCGAACCAGGCCAGGATTCAACCGTGGCATGGGAGAGAGGCCGGAGAGCCTTGCCCTGCCTGGTGTGCTTCTTGCTCCCATGCAAGTGCCACCGTAGAGCCTGCCGGTGTCTTCCAGGTGGGCGCTTGAAGGAGTCGTCGCATGAAGGTACTGACGTACAACATACTCGAAGGGGCTAACCTGCGCTTCGGGGACCGCACCGAACTGGTCTTCGACATCATCGAGCGTGCCGATGCCGACATCGTGGGCCTGTGCGAGTGCACCGGGTTCGATGAGGAGCGCGCTACACGGTTCAAGTACTTCCGCAGCCGCCTGAGGATGGACGGCGCGATGACCAGGGCGCCAAGCGGACACCACGTCTGCCTCCTCCACCGCCGAGGGCTGTGCACGTTCAGCCGCACCAACCTCGCCAACACCATGTACAACGGCTTCGCGCGGGTAGCCTTTGAAAGCCAGGAGCTTGGCCCGGTCACCGTCGTGATGACCCACCTGCACCCCTTCTCAAGCTGGTACAGGGTGACGGAGGTGCAGCAGTTACTTGGCCGCGCTCGCTCCTCAGCCGAGGCGATCATCATGGGCGACATGAACAACCTCGCCCCCTCGGACCTGCCCTTCGACCTGGATGCGGCAGGACCACAACTGGCGGGGCGGCTCTCCGGTCCCGATGGGCAGATAGACACCCTACCCATCCAGGCCATGCTCACCCAGGGCTTCGTGGACCTCGGGGCCACCAGCGTAGGCCCAACCTACCCCACACGCATCGAGCGCAAGCAGAAGGAGTCGGACGTCAGCGTGCGCCTCGACTACATGTTCGCCACGCCCAACCTCGCAAGCCGCTGCCGCTCCATCCGCGCCCTGGACGAGCCGCCCGCCCACGAAGCCTCCGACCACCTGCCCCTGCTGGCTGAGTTCGACCTGACGCCCGTGGGCTAGCATTGGGACTGCAAACGACCTGCAACATACAGTGACAAATCCGCGCCGGTTTGGTATAATTGAGCGGCAAAAGTAGTTGGGCCTGTGGCGCAGCGGTAGCGCAGGCGACTCATAATCGCTTGGTCGTAGGTTCGAATCCTACCGGGCCCACCAATCAAATACCCCACCAGCCCCTCTGTTCTACAGCAGGGGCTTCTTTCTTTACCTCACGTTCCTCCACGATTGGGGATTAGACCCATATAGTACCTCCCCTTATGACCGGCTACCTGGCGTACCTGTTCCACGCGTCACTCACGCCTGAGTAGTAGCCCAATTTTCCTATATGGGTATGCTCCAAAATAGCCAAATTGAGTAGCCTGATTAGGACCTATTGGTCCTGCCGATTTCGGGACTGCTGTCCTAAAATTAAAGGGTACAAGCCCCAAACTGCGTGCTGCCTATAAACAGACCTTCAAGCGTCCGTCACTATAGCCCCAGCACCTTCTGCACGTTACGCAGGCAGTTCGGAAAGAGGAGGCTTGTGTCGCTTCCTACAGGAGGACTAAGTGAGACATAGGCGGTTGAGGCGTATCTTTTTCGCCGCTATTATTGCCCTGGTATTATCTCTCATTCCCATAACTCAATTCGCGGGCACTGCCCTGGTAAATCCACCGGCCTTCTTGCCCGCGAACGTAGTCGGTGCCGCTCCCCAGGCAGCCGCACTCAGCATTACCCCTATTTCCTGGGACGTGATTGGTCTCGACAGCAACAAAGTCACCGACGGCCCGAATATCTACATGGTTGGGGCGCGCGTCTGTAACACCGGCGATACCGCTGCCACGAACGTAGTGGTCAATTTTGTCTGGGACACCGCCAACAGCTTCATAAACCTGGCCTCCGGCGAGCAGAGCACCCTGACGCATCCTACGTTGGCCGCGGGAAGTTGTGTCAACTCTTACTTTAGAGTGGCGGTTACTCGCGACAGTGCGGCCTACGACACGGCGCGCAGGTATCGCATCACTGCCTCGGCACAGGATGTCGCTCAAGTAAGCACTCCAAGCCCACGCGAGCTTTATGTGGAGCACCTCGTTTCACAGGAACGCAACAACGTGGCGAGCATAACCGGCGCTCAGAGCGTAGTGGTGGGAGGCACCTACCAGTACACGATTGTCGGCAGCACCGCCACGCAGGGGTACGAGCAACTGGTGTTCTCTACCGCCTTCCCCAACTCGGTATTTCAGATCCTTAGCATCGCAACCACGTATACATCGCCGCCCAACGGCACCAACGACAGGGAATATGCGGATGCCTGCGGTTGGAATCCCGTACCAGGCACCGCTAACTACCGCGCGTGTATCGGGCCGGTCAAGTACCCCGGTGGCAAGGCCGGTGGCGATATGACGACGATCTATACAGTCAAAGTCATCGGCGCGGGCACGGTTAGTATTTGGCCGATAATCTATGACTTTTCAGGCAGTAGCTATCACTACAACGGCGACATAAACAGCAATGTCTTCTCTATTACGGCGTCCGATCCAACCGCGACACCAACCTCCACCTCTACCAGCACCTCAACTTCAACTTCAACTTCTACATCCACGTCTACCGCCACTGCCACCTCGACCAGCACAGGCGTGCCTACCAATACGCCCACGGAGACTCCCAGCAATACCCCTAGCGCCACTCATACGAGCACCAACACTGCCACCAATACCTCCACGGCCACCAACACGGCTACTAACACCAGTACTGCAACCCCTACCACGGAACCGACTGGTACAGCCACCAACACGCCTACAAACACCTCCACAAACACGGCGACGAGTACCAGCACTGCTACTAACACCGCTACCAACACTGCCACTAGCACAGCCACCACCATACCTAGTAACACTGCAACCCCCACCGATGAGCCAACCCACACGGCCACCAGCACTCCCACCAATACGGCTACTAACACGCGGACGGCCACCAGTACCGCCACTTCTACGGCGGAACCTACCGATACCGCTACCGCGACCAATACCGCTACAAGCACCCGCACCCCGACCAGTACAGCTACGCCCACCGACGAGCCGAGTCAAACGCCCACTAACACCCGGACCGCGACCAGTACTCTAACCCCAACGGACGAGCCTACAGACACGGCTACGAGCACACCTACTCGTACATCCACGCCCACCGATGAGCCTACTGAAACTGCCACAAGGACAGCCACTAATACCAATACCGCCACACCCACCGACGAGCCTACCGAGACGGCTACGGATACTGCTACAAGCACCCGTACTCCGACCAGGACGGCAACACCCACCGATGAGCCTACTGAGACCTCAACCAGGACGGCAACCCCTACTCAGGAGCCGACCGATACCGCCACCAGCACGCCTACTAATACAGCGACCAATACCGCCACCAATACGGCTACTAACACGCGCACCACAACCAGTACCGCGACTTCCACGGCGGAACCTACAGATACCCCAACAAGCACCCGTACCGCCACGAATACACCCAGCAATACACCCAGCAATACGCCTACGGGCACTCTAACTCCGGCTCCCAGCAATACGCCTGTGCCTACGAATACGACCATCGAGGTGCCGACCGACACCAGCACCCCCACCCGCACCGCTACGGGCATACCGTCCGCTACAGCCAGCAACACCGCCGTGCCGAGCAACACACCTGTCGTCCCGAACACCGCTACCAGCACGCCGCTCCCTATGGCAGACCTGGCAGTGTCCATCACAATCGCGCCGAACCCGGTCAACCCAGGTCAGAACGTGAACGTCGCTATCACCGTCACTAATCACGGCCCGAGCGCCGCGGCTACCCCGGTGCTTACCTTTACCACGCCGCCGAACACGACCTTCCAGGGGATCACTTTGCCCCCAGGTTGGGCTTGCTCCACACCGCCTATAGGTGGCACTGGCACCATCACGTGCACCGGACCGACCATGCAACCGGGTGTTACCCTCAACTTCCCGCTGGTGTTGCAGGTCAGCCCCGGCGTCCCGTCGGGAGCCACGATCAGTTGCACGGTGGGTGTGTTGAGCAACACCCACGATCCCAACCTTACCAACAACATATCCGCCGCCAACATCAACGTCATCGCGCCAGGCAGCACGATGGTACCTGTGGCGACCAACACCAAGGCCCCACGCCAGCCTGAGCCTACCGACACGGCTGTAGCCAGCACCAACACTCCGGTGCCCGCACCCACTAATACGCCCGTACCGCCTGCCCCGCCCGTAGCTACCGACACACCGCGCCCGCAGCCTACCGGCACGCCGGCAGTGCCACCGACCAACACGCCTGTTCTCGACGTCATAGCAGCCCCAGTGACACCGGTGCCCCCGGCTACTGAGCCTCCGGCTCCTAGCGCCACACCCACCTTGCTGGCCGAATCGCAACCGAATGTGCCCAAGCTGCCCCGCACGGGCGATGAAGATTATGAGGTCGTGTACTACTTGCTGGGCGTGATGGGTAGCCTGGTGCTGTCGGTGGTGGGTGCGGCCGTCTGGAGGACCGCACGCAGACGCCTCGAAGACGAGTACACTCTCAAGCTCAAGTAAAAGTGACCTCCCACACTTGAGTCCATTGCAGGCTACAATCCTGATGAACCTACGCATATAGCACTGAATGGCCCCTGTCTTGATGGACAGGGGCCATTGCTTTACCGAGGAGCGCGCTGTGCAACACTCGGAGTTCGCTAAGGTCTTGCATGCCCGCGAGCGCACTGCCTGAGAGGTGGCCCTTTTTGATTTAGGTTTGGGCACGATTTTTGCTTATCCAATTAGCTTACGGTTTCATCTGGCTAGTACCTCACCGGTGAGGTACGGCACATGAGATGCCACCCGTGCAACCAACTCTTTGACACGGGTGGTAGTTTCAGGCCCCTGTGAGACCTGCGTTGAAGATAGAGAAGGAGGACGGGCGGTGAAGCGATTTCTATTAGCTTTGTCAGCGCTTGTATTGGTGCTGGTTGTGGCGCGTGCCTCCACGGGCGAGCTATTCGGCACAAACGAGGTAGCCGCCCAATCCAGGCCGGCTACCCCACAGATTCAACTTACGTCTCCAGAGGCGAAGCAGGCCGTCAGCTTTAATGTGTCACGCCCCCTGCGCGACATACCACCCGCGCCCGCCGCGGCCTCTGAGGAACAGGAATTCGAGCGCGAGAACTGGATGAAGCCGGGCAGCCAGGTGCCCAATTATGTAGGCGTAGACCCCGTGGTGCAAAACGCCTTCGGCGGATCGGCTATGCCTACTCCCATCCTTACCTTCAAGGGCTATACACAGCACGACAACGCGTCTACCGGCCCGCTCATAAACTGGCCTCCCGATACACAGGGAGACGTGGGCCTGAATCACTACTTCCAGTGGAATAACACCGGCTTCAAGATCTTCGACAAGGCAGGCAACCTCATCTATGGTCCCGCCAACGGCAACACCCTGTTCGCAGGCATGACCGGGGAGGGCGCACCTGCGTGTACGGGCACGGACAGCGGCGATCCCATTGTGCTATTCGACACGATGGCTAACCGCTGGCTCGCCAGTCAATTCACTACAGCAAACGTCGCCCTGGGTCCCACCTACGAGTGCATAGCCATCTCGAAGACGGACGACCCCACGGGAGAGTACTACCAGTATGCATTCCGCGCAAGCCCGACCAGTGATACTACTACCTTCGAGGACTATCCTCACTTCGGCGTGTGGCCCGATGCCTACTACATGGCTACCAACGAGTTTGATGCTGATGCGCAGGCCGGCGGCATCGTCTTTACGGGAGCGGGTAACTTCGCCTTTGAGAGGGCTAAGATGCTGGCGGGCGACCCGGCAGCCAAGATGATCTACTTCCACCTGAATCCTCCTTACGGAGGCTTCCTGCCGTCGGATATGGACGGGCCCACACCCCCACCGGCGGGTAGCCCCAACTACTTCGTCGCGGTGGATGACGAGTTCGGCGCACAGCAACAGGACCAGCTTTCTATCTTTAAGTTTCATGTGGACTGGACGACCGTGGCGAGTTCGACCTTCACCGGTCCCGTAGAGGTACCCGTGGCGGAGTTCGACCCCGACTTATGTACCGGCACGCGCGAAGCCTGTATCCCACAGCCGGAGACTGCCCAGAAACTGGAAGCCATAACCGACCGCCTCATGTACAGGCTGGCCTACCGCAACTTCGGCACACACGAGTCGCTGGTCGTCAATCATACCGTGGATGCCAGCGGCACGGGCCAGGCCGGTATTCGTTGGTACGAGCTGCGCAGCCCCAATAATGCTCCCGCTATACACCAGCAAGGTACTTATGCTCCTGATGCAAGCCACCGCTGGATGGGTAGTATGTCTATGGATGGTGACGGCAACATGGCCCTGGGCTACAGCGTGTCCAACGCCACCGACGTATTCCCCAGCATCCGCTACACCGGCAGGTTAGCCAGCGACCCACTACACCAGATGTCTCAGGGCGAAGCCACCCTCTACCCAGGGTCCGGGTCGCAGACGCACACTAGCGGCCGCTGGGGCGACTACAGCATGATGGGCATAGACCCTGTAGATGATTGTAGCTTCTGGTACACCCAGGAATACCTTGGTTCAACCGGTCAATACTGGTACACGCGCATAGGCAAGTTCCGCTTCGCAGGCTGCGGCGGAGGCACGATCCCCACTGAGACCCCCATGCCCGCGCCCGACCCTTGCACACTGCCGGGCGTAACGCTACTTCTGGATTCGAAGGAGGATGCAGCCGACCCTGCGGGGAGTCCTGTCGATACAGAGGGCACGAAGAAGTTCGATATTGAGTCGATCTCTGTGGCCGAACCGTACACTGCCACGGGACCGAGTCACCTGGCGCTCACCATGAAAGTGGCGAGCCTGGACGCCCCGGAGAACGACCCCTCTACCGCTCCCAACTCGGCGTGGCGCATCTACTTCAGTGGCCCCATATCGGGTACTGTACGCTTCGTTGACATGCGCACGGACAATAGCGGGAATGTGACCTACAAGTACGGTATCATGACTGGCGCAACTGGCACAACGCACACGACGGAGGGCGATGCCGATGCGGGCGTGTACGGTCGCGACGGCACCATTCGGATTATCGTTGCTAACTCCAAGCTGGGCAATCTAGCCCCCGGCCAGACAATTTCCGCCTTCCACGGCAGGGTATTCGTCACAACCCCAGCCGTTACCTACAATCCTGATAGCGTCCACTATCCAGAGCCCGACAGGAATGAGAAGTACACACTTGTTGGTAACGCTTCCTGCCAGGCGGTTGTAGACAGCACCGCGACTCCTATAAGCACGGTGGCAGCTACCGGCACTTCGACTGCAATCGTCAGCGGCACAGCCACGCGCACTTCTACCTCCGTAGCGGCTGGCACATCCACGGCCACTCGTACAGGCACACCCACGCGGACAGGCACGCCCGTAGCCACCGCCACGGCTTGCCCCATCCAGTTCGCTGACGTGCCGTCCTCAGGTGAGGGTTCTACTTTCTACACCTTCGTGCGGTGCCTGGCTTGTCGTGGCATCGTCAGTGGGTACCCCTGCGGCGGACCAGGCGAGGCTTGTAACGAGAACAACGACCCGTACTACAGGCCAAGCGCAAACGTCACACGCGGGCAGCTATCCAAGATAGTGGCTAACTCAGCGGGCCTGAACGACCCTATAGCCGAGGGCCAGCAGCAGTTCGCGGACGTGGAGCCTGATGATCCGTTCTACGAGTTTGTGGAGAGGCTGGCCCAGACAGGGGCTATCGCAGGCTACCCGTGCGGAGGTACGGGTGAAGACTGCGACGACCTGGAGAGGCCGTACTTCCGCCCGAACGATCCCGCTACCAGGGGACAGATCGCCAAGATCGTGTCTATAGCCGCGGGCTTCGATGAGGAGGTACCCGCCGAGCAACAGACCTTTACCGACGTGCCAACGGACAGTCCTTTCTGGGTCTACATAGAGCGCCTGGTGAACAGGGACATCGTCTCAGGGTACGATGACCCGGATACCTGCTCGCCCTACGGTGCGCCATGCTTCCTGTACAACTATCTCACCACCAGGGGACAAATAGCGAAGATAGCCGCTAACGCCTTCTTCCCTAACTGCCAGACGCCTGCGCGGAGGTAGCGGCCTGTATCAATACGCTCGTCTACTGTGCATGCAGTGGTCGAACTAAGTAGAGCAGGAGTGCCCTAATGGTACTCCTGCTCTTTTATGGCTTGCAAGAACGAGCTACAGTACGCTGCTTCATTAAGCGTGCGTGTCTGCCGTGCAATCTTTCTTCCTGGCTCATAGACCCTGATTGCCTGGCCTAACTACCGGTGCTATAATAATCCTGGCGAGGCGCTTCCTTATGCTTTGCCGGGTTGTTCTTGTGCGCCATGTGCGAGCGAGGAGCGGGGTTGGAGATACTGGTCACCGGCGGTACGGGGTTCCTGGGGCGGCATCTTGTGAGGGGCCTGCTGGAGCGGGGACATGCCGTGCGCCTGATGGGCCGCAACTTCTCGGGCGTTGCCGACCTGCTCCGTTCGGGTGCCGTACCCGTGCGGGCGGACCTGCGCGAGCGCGAGGCAGTAATCTCTGCGTGTCGTGGGGTCGAGGCGGTGTTCCACGTGGGGGCGCTGTCGGCTCCGTGGGGTCCGGCTCGCGACTTTCATGACATCAACGTGGGCGGCACGGCCTCGGTCGTGTCGGGCTGCCGCAAGCATGGAGTCCGCCGCATGTTGTACGTCTCCTCTCCCAGCGTGGTGTTCGACGGGTGCGACCACGTCAACCTGCGGGAGGAAGCGCCATATCCTCGCCGCTTCGCCTCGGTATACTCCCTCACCAAGAAGCTGGGTGAAGACCTGGTGAACGCCGCTAGTCGGGAGGGGAGGCTGGAGACGGTTATCCTACGGCCTAAGGCGATGTTTGGGCCGGGCGACCAGTCGCTGTTGCCCCGGCTGGTGGAGGTGGCCCGCCGCAAGCGCCTGCCCCAAATAGGCGACGGGCGCAACCTGGTGGACCTCACCTACGTAGAGAACGTGGTGCAAGCCCTGCTCCTTTCCCTCGACAGCCCCGCCGCGCCCGGCAAGACCTACACCATCACTAACGGCGAGCACGTACCCCTCTGGCCCACGGTGCGCATGGTGCTGCGGAGGACCGGCCTCCCTGATGACTTGCGCCCTTTGCCCCTGCCTGTGGCCTTGCTCGTCGCACGACTTATGGAGATTGGCGGCACGCTGCGCGGCAAGGAGCCTCTGCTCACCACCTACACAGTCGGCATACTGGCTCGTACTCAGACTTACGACATCAGCGCGGCCCGACGCGACCTGGGCTATAACCCCGCTGTGACGGTAGCGGAGGGCATAGAGCGCACGCTCGGTGATTTCGAGCAGAAGAAGGCTGCATGATCGAGAGTGGCGTAGCCGGTTCCGACATCTCCACCGGGCAGGTGCATCACCCTGCGCGTGGGAGTGTGCCCGCCTTGCGCTACCACGTGCTCGATACCGGCTACTGCCTCGCCTCGGAGCACCACATCATGGAGGGCGGAGCGCGCCGCAAGGTGAAGTGCCACTCGACTGTGGCGCTGCTGAGGCACCCGGAGCGTGGCTGGTTCCTGTGGGACGCCGGTTACGCCCCGCGCATGCTCGAAGCCACCCGCCGCCTGCCTTACCGCCTGTACAGGCTAGCAACGCCTTTGAGCGTAGAGGCCCGGTTGGCGGTCGCGGCCCAACTTCCGCGCTACGGCCTGTCTCCCTCAGACATAAGCATGGTTGTCATATCTCACTTCCACGCGGACCACGTAGCAGGGTTACACGACTTCCCTCACTCGCGCTTCGTTGCCACCAATGCTGCTTATAGCAGCGTGCGGGGCAAGCATGGTGTAAGCGCCCTGCTGCGAGCCTTCATCCCTTCGTTGCTGCCCGCAGATTTCGAGAGCAGGGCTACCCTTATAGCGGACTTCGACGGTCCTTCGCTGCCGGGACTCGGCCAAACTCATGACCTGTTCGGTGACGGTTCGGCGTTGCTGGTCCAGTTGCCGGGGCACGCGAAGGGGCAGGTGGGGATGCTGGCGAATACGGAGCGGGGGCCGGTGCTGTTCGCCGCCGACGGTTGCTGGCTCACCAGGCAGGTGCGCGAGCAGCGGCCGCCGCACCCCATCACCAACCTTTTCGTGGACGACGTCCAGGCTGTGCGCTCCACCATAGAGGGGTTGCATACCTTCATGCTGGCGCGGCCCGAGGTGGCGATTGTGCCCACCCACTGCCCGGAGGCATTCGAGCGGGAGGTGGCGAGGTGAGCCGGGTAGTGCAGGCCCTTACTTTGCCGCTGATTGTGGCCCATTTCATCCGGGCGCGGTGGCGGTGGCACTATCTTCGCGGTGCGAGGCTGCGTCGATACCAGGAGCGGCGCGCCAGGCAAATCGTGGCCTACGCGCAGAAGCGCTCCCCTTTCTACAGGTGGCACTGGGCGGGGCACAACACCCTCAGGTGGCGCTCGCTTCCCCCGGTGAACAAGCAACTGATGATGGACAACTTTGGCCGCTTCAACACGCGGGGCGTGAGCAAAGACGAAGCCATGTCGGTGGCGTTGCGGGCCGAAACCACCCGCGATTTCAGCCCCACGGTGCGCGGCCTGACGGTAGGCCTCTCGTCGGGCACTTCGGGGCACCGGGGCATATTCCTAGCGAATAGTACGGAGCAGGCGGCCTGGGCGGGCACCATCCTGGCGCGGACGCTCCACAGGCTGCGGCCCCGACGTTTGCGGGTCGCCTTCTTCCTGCGCTCCAACAGCAACCTGTACGAGAAGGTGGGCGGCCTGCTGGTGCAGTTTCGCTTCTTCGACCTGATGCTGCCCGTGGACGAAGCCGTTACCGAACTCAACAGCTACCGCCCGCACATCGTCGTAGGCCCTCCCTCTCTGCTTGGGCTGATGGCGGACGCGCACAAGGAGCGGCGGCTGCGCATAGAGCCTGAGAGGCTGGTGTCGGTGGCCGAGGTGCTGGAGCCGCAGGACCGGGAGTACGTGGAATCGGTCTTCCGCGCACCCGTGCACCAGATTTACCAGTGCACCGAGGGGCTGCTGGCGGTAAGCTGCGCTCGTGGGTCGCTGCACGTGCAGGAAGACCTGGTAGTCTTGCAAATGGACCCACTACCCGGCGACGGGCAGCGTGCCACCCCTATTGTCACCGACCTGTGGCGCAAGACTCAACCCATCATAAGATACCGCCTCAACGACGTGCTCAAGATGCAGGGAGAGCCTTGCCCCTGCGGCTCCCCCTACAGGGTGATAGAGGCCATCGAGGGCCGCTGTGACGATATTTGCCATTTTCTGACCGAGAGCGGCACGCGCCTTTTCTTCCCCGACACAATCCGCCGCATGGTCCTGCTAGCCAGCCCCCAGATACGCGACTACCAGGCTTTCCAGCAGCGGCCCGGCCACCTGCGCCTCCACCTGGAGCTACCCCCAGACGCTTGCTTCGAGGAAGTAGCAAGCCAGGTCCGCGCCAGCGTTGAAGCCAGCATGGCACAATACGCCTGTCTGCCAGCCGACATAGAGATCGCGCAAGGCCTGACGCCCACAACTCCCGGCACCAAGCGCCGCCGAGTAGTAAACCTCCAAACCACCAAGCCCCCACCAGAGCAACCCAGTGCCGCCCACTAAGTACAACTCCAAAATCACCATTGTAGCTCTTGGCTCCAGGGGTGACGTTCAGCCGTTCGTGGCGCTGGGAGTCGGATTGCATGCCGCCGGGCACAGCGTGCGCATCGCTGCTGCCGATGATTACCGACCTGTGGTGGAGGCTTATGGGTTGGAGTTCACGTCACTGGCGGGCAGCATCCGCGAGCTGATGGACTGGGGGCTGGTGTACGACATACTGGACGCGCCCGGCAACCCTCTACGGTTCGGCAAGCGCATGCTGGATGCAGTGCAGCCGTTGGTGAGCCGCCTGGTCGCTGACTGTCGCAAAGCGTGCGCCGGGGCAGACCTGGTGGTGGCCTCCACGCTGGGGGTCTATATAGCCTACGATGTAGCCGAGGCGATGGGCATACCCCTCTACGCCGCCCACATGCACCCTTACGGCACCACGCGTGCCTACCCGCAGGTCTTCTTCCCCACCTTGCCGCGCCGGGTGCCATTGAGGGGCCTCTACAACCGCATTACCCACTGGCTGACGGAGGCGGGCTTCTGGACCTTCCTCGCTTCGAGCCTCAATGCGGCCCGGCGCGAGGTGCTGGCGCTACCTGCCCTTTCCCGCGTCGCCATGCTGCGCCGCGCCAACGAAACCACCAACCCCATGCTACTAGCCTACAGCCCCCTCGTGGCTCCTCGCCCCCGCGACTGGGCGGCCCATGCACGTGTGACGGGCTACTGGTTCCTGGACCGAACTTCGGACTGGCAGCCACCACAACACCTGGTTGACTTTCTCGCCTCCGGCCCGCCTCCCGTCTACGTCAGCTTCGGCAGCAACCTGGCAGGGCGCGATCCTGATAGGGTTACCTGGCTGCTTGTGACGGCGCTAAGCCAGGCGGGCGTGCGCGGTGTGCTGTCGAGCACCTGGGGCGACCTTGGCAACGTTGACCTGCCGAAAAGCGTACTTAAAGTGGGAGCGGTGCCGCACGACTGGCTATTCCCTCGCATGGCGGCGGTGGTGCACCACGGGGGCGCGGGTACTACAGCGGCGGCGCTGCGGGCTGGCGTACCCTCGGTGGTAGTACCGTTCTTCGGCGACCAGCGATTCTGGGCCAGGCGATTATATGCCCTTGGTGCCGCGCCCGCGCCCATACCGCGCCCCGAACTCACCGTAGAACGGCTGGCGCAGGTAATACGCACTGCCGTCCGCAACCCGGCAATAAAGCAGAAGGCGACTCGGCTGGGCAAGCACCTGGACAAGGAAAACGGCGTACAGAGGGCGATTACGGCACTGGGCCTGAGTACAAGTGGATATGCTGTGGCGTGACGGGTGACGGGTGACGGGTGATGAACTACGTGCTACGTATTACTTGTCACTCGTCACGCAAGGGGGTTGAATAAGATGTTTCCTGTAAAGATAGCGGGTCTGGGCTGGTATTTGCCTGAGCGGCGGGTGCCTAATGACGAGCTTGAGGAGCGGCTGCGAATCCCCGCAGGGTGGATAGAGCGCGTGACGGGCGTGCGCGAGCGTCGGTATGCCATGCACGAGACTGCAGTGAGCATGGGAGGGGCCGCTTCACGCATGGCGCTTACCGAGGCAGGGCTGGACGTGGGCGAGATAGACGCTATAATCGGGGCCTCGGCCGCGCCCCAACAGATGATACCCTGCACGGCGGCCCTCATGCAGCGCGAGCTTGAAGCCCCCGACGGCGGCAGCGCCTGCTTCGATGTCAACGCCACCTGTCTGAGCTTCCTCTTTGCCTTGCAGACCGCCTCCCACCTGGTAGCATCCGGCATGTACCGTAACGTGCTCATCTTCAGCAGCGAAATCGGCTCGCGGTCCCTCAATCCCAGGGAGCGGGAGAGCGCGGTGCTGTTCGGGGACGCAGCAGCGGCCGCCGTGGTCACCAGGAGCATGCCGGGCGAGAGCAGCGCCGTGTGGCACTCGCAGTTCACCACCTACAGCAGCGGGGCCGACCTGACCGAGATCCTGGGCGGCGGCAACCTGCACCACCCGAACGACCCGGCCACCACCCCTGAGATGAACATGTTCCACATGCGCGGCCCGGCCGTCTTCAAGCTTGGCATGCGGGTGCTCGCCCCCTTCGTAGACAGGTTCTTTGCGGGCCTGGAGCTTGACCGCCGGGAGATAGACGCCGTGGTGCCCCACCAGGCCAGCCGCCACGCCGTCGAGCTACTCACCGGCCACCTTGGGTTCAAGGAGCGGCAAGTCGTTTGGAATCTTGCGGAACGGGGCAACTGCATCGCGGCCTCAATCCCCCTGGCATTGGCGGAGTCGGTGCACGGCGGCAGGATTCAGCGCGGCGACCGCCTGTTGCTCATAGGCAGCGGCGCGGGCCTGACCCTGGGCGCGGTGGCCCTTACCTTCTGATGGTTGCGAGCGGTCGTGGCAGGCGCAAGGCCGCCCTGGTAACGGGTGGCGGCAGTGGCATAGGCCGTGGCATCGCACTAGCCCTGGCAAACCGCGGTGTGGACGTAGCTATCGCGGGCCGTCGTCTCGATTTGCTGGAGCAGGTAGCGTGGGAGGTGTCCGCCAGGGGAGGGCGTGCGGTGCCCCTCCAGGTCGATTTGAACGAGGAAGTGGAGCGCGCGGACCTGGTAAGCCGGGTGCTGGAGGAGTTTGGGCGGCTCGACATCCTGGTGAACAACGCGGGCGTGATGCAAAGGGGCGGCCTCCTCACAAAATCTACTCTTGACATAACCACAGCGGTAGGGACCAACCTGCTTGCGCCAATGGAACTGACGCGGCAGGCTCTACCGGAGCTAGCCCGGCGCAAAGGTGCTGTCGTCCTGGTCGCCAGCGGGGTCAGCCACGTACCCCTGCCGTATGCCAG
>JALZHG010000589.1 GCA_030914045.1 Chloroflexota bacterium
GGATAAGGCTGCGTACCGCTCGCCTACTCGTGGTGCGCAGGGCAACGCCCTAAAAACCGTGATCGGCATCCCATATGCCCTTGGCTCGCGGGAGCCGCTTGTCGTAGAGGCGCGGGGCACGAGCCACCGTATCAGGCCGTGGGTAGACCCGGCCGGTGGCGTGCACTTCGACTACGCCTCGGCAGAGATGCTCCTGCCGAGTACGTCCGGCACCACCGTTAGCCTGACCCTGCCGAATGGCCTAACTGGCGATGCGGCTGCGCTGGCGGCGATAGACGGGCTTGCGAACGACCACGTTGCACAGGACTTCGACCCGCTCCATTGGGTGCGCTCGTTTGCCGCTTTCAACCCCCACGCCACCCTCTCTTACCAAAGGTAAGGACGATGGTTCGGAAGTGGCCAAAATTTACAAATCAACCCGCGAGCAGGGACAAAGAAACATTGTCCCTTTCAAGAAGTACGTGCCGAGCCAGCCGACCCCCAGGTAGTGTCCGCGTGAGTGTGTAAAAGGGAATGGGCCGTTGACGAGGACGGCCACCGTGTGGTTCCTTCGGAAGAGACCAATCAACCGAAACGGAGGATACGACGATGGCCGACGAACTGAGGATAGGCTTGGCGGGGCTGTTGCGCAAGGCTCACATCGAAGGCGACGCTGAATTTCTCAAAGAAGGCGTGCGGGCGCTCTCGCAAGCCCTGATGGAGATGGAGGTCGAAGAGCACATAGGCGCTGCCCGTAACGAGCGCACGCCCGGACGCAAGGGTCAGCGCAACGGCTATAGGCAGAGGATCTGGGACACGAGGGTGGGAGCCGTGGAGCTCTCGGTCCCGAGGGTGAGGGACTCAAGCTACTTCCCCTCGCTCCTCGAGCCGCGTAGGAGAGCTGAACGGGCGCTCTCTGCGGTGGTACAGGAAGCCTATGTCCACGGGATCTCTACCCGCAAGGTCGATGAACTGGTGAAGGCTTTGGGCATGACGGGTATCTCCAAGAGCCGGGTCTCAG
Source organism: Chloroflexota bacterium (assembly GCA_030914045.1). Classification (GTDB taxonomy): domain Bacteria; phylum Chloroflexota; class Chloroflexia; order QHBQ01; family JADMIH01; genus JADMIH01. The sequence continues at coordinate 1,001 of JALZHG010000589.1, forward strand.
AGCTCTGCGAGGAGCTAGATGGGGAGGTCGAGCGCTTTAGGAACCGAGAGCTGGAGGGACCCTACCCTTACGTATGGCTCTGGACGCCACCTACCTGAAGAGCCGCCAGGACGGACGGGTGGTTTCCACGGCGGTGGTGATCGCCGTTGGGGTGAAGGGAGATACCGGAGAAAGGGAAGTTCTGGGGTTGGATGTGGGTCCAAGCGAGGATGGCTCCTTCTGGCTCACCTTCCTGCGCTCTTTGGTAGAGCGTGGGCTCAAAGGAGTGCGGTTGGTAACTAGTGATGCCCATCGGGGGCTGAAGGGAGCCATAGAAGCGGTTGTGCAGGGCGCTTCGTGGCAGCGTTGTAGGGTTCACTTCATGAGAAACGCGCTTTCTTTGGTCCCGAAGGCGGCCCAACAGATGGTAGGGGCCACCATCCGCACGGTTTTCGCCCAGCCAGACACGCAGAGCGCCCATCAGCAGTGGCGCAAGGTCGCCGATGGCTTCCGACGTCGCTTTGCGAAGCTCGCTGAGCTGATGGAGGAGGCCGAGGAGGACGTACTCTCCTACGCAGCCTTCCCTCAAGAGCACTGGCAGAAGATCTGGTCGAACAACCCGCTCGAGCGGCTAAACAAGGAGGTCAAGAGGAGGACCAATGTGGTGGGGATCTTCCCAAACGAGGCAGCAGTAATCCGGCTGGTGGGAGCAATACTCTCGGAGCAGCACGACGAGTGGCAGGTCTCAAAGCGTTACTTCAGCGCCGGATCGTTAGCGAAGCTGGAGAGGAAGGAGGGAGCGGTACTCGAGCAACCGGAATTGATGGCCGGCTAGAGGGACAAGAGGAGATGGAGCCGCACGAGGCTATTTACACACTTGACAGGACACATACGGTGTACGCTTCAAGACTTGTCTCCTCATTGTTCAGGGGCAAGACGCCATCTGTTTATCCACTGCGTGTGAGTGCAGGAAACCTACTAATCACTATATGTCGCGCTCTAGGTCAAAGAAAGCGTTCTTGTTCGCAATGCATACTAAGATCATTCGTGGTTTCAGCCCTTTGCGTCCTGTTTGGCTAGGCTAGGGCTATGAGTCCTGCTGCTCTATGGCTAGTACCCACTGTCTAGCACCCACGTAATCAGCAGGCGTGCTAGTGTTCGAACGGCCGCACCTTCGTAAAGGCGCACCTTCGTAAAGGACTCGTGGGTTCCCAAGACGGTGTTGAGGCGCGGAGCTTCGGAATGGTACGGGAAAAGGCGAAAGGGCTGGAGAACGCAAG
>JALZHG010000590.1 GCA_030914045.1 Chloroflexota bacterium
GATTGGCACACAATGAGAGCCGGTCATGGCAGGGCTGGCACCGGCATGTCTCGCTGGTGATGCTGGCCTTTGCCATGCTGGCGCGGGTGCGCCAGCAGGCCAACCGTCCGCCCCCAAAAACGGCGCTCATCGCCAAGCTTGCAGGTGCCCTGGTCGATGCAGGAGATCCGACGCGTGGCGGTCCGGCTCGCGCAACGGCGCATTGAGCCAGCCCTCATCCTGGCGTGGTCCGCTTGGCGCCGCGCCCACCAGGCCGTCGCACAACAGGCTCACTTCAAACGCAGGCTGCTGCAACTGTAATGCTAGGTGTCTGGATGCGAGACGTCCTTGGCGGCAGCGACCACGAGGAGAGCTTTGGGCAAGACGCCCGGATCTGAAGGCGGCTCGTGGTGCGTGCTGGCCAGCTTCGGGTTGGCTTTCCTCCCTCGTCGCACCGCCTCGTCAGGCGAGACCCCCTTCAGCACGCGCTGGCGTCTGGCCTTGTAGGCGCGGTTGAAGCCCTGGAGCAGGATCTCAAGATCCGCATGGCTGTGGAGGGTGATGCCGAGCCCCTCGCGCGGCCCACGTCCGTTGAAGCGCTCGACCATGCCATTGGTTTTCGGCGTGTCGGGCCGTGTGGTCCTGTGCTGCCCTTTCAGCTCGCGGCAGAGGGCCTCGAACCCGTCGGCTGTGAAGCATGAGCCCCGGTCGGTGAGGACGTGCGTGAGCGTGAAGGGAAAGGCCTGGACGGCTTCCTTGAGGAAGGCCACCGCACGGGCGGTGGTCTCATCATCCTTGACGGCCAAGTGCACCCAACGTGAGCCGCGGTCGATGGCCACGAAGAGGACGCGCTTGCGGGTGACCCCCTCTTTGTCCCGCAGCTTGGGCAGGGGCTTCACATCCAGGGGCACGAAGCCGAGCCCGGACTCCTTGAAAGTCCCGTCTGGCTTGCGCGAGCGGCTCTGGGCCGGCAGGCGGTTCAGCCCTTCGGCCTTCAGGATGCGGTAGACGGCGTCCCGGTTCAGGTGGGGCAGAAAGGGGGTGACCACAAAGGTGAGGTCATCGAGCGGGAAGCCTGTGGCGCGGCGCAGCGCGCAGACGATCGCCCGCTCCTCCTCGCTGGCTTTCCAGGGCAGCGTGTGAGGCCGGGCGGAGCGGTCCTGGCCGTCGTCCGGTCCGCGCTTGCGCCCCTTGCGGATCGTCTCTGTCGACACCCCAAAGCGCTGGGCCAGCACGCCTGTGGGCTCACACGAGCGGGCGATCTCAGCGCGCACGGCAGGGGTGGTGCGGGCCTTGGGATGGATGGCGTGCATCAGCGCCTCCCTGATGATGTGAGTTCACGCCTGGGCTCGAAGCGCCAAGCATGCTCCTCAAGCGCCCAACCAACCTGATCCCAAGAATGACGCGCTACCAAATAGCTAGGACCGAGGCTTCTCAGGCCGGGTGATCGTGACGTGCTTTCCCGTGATCGGGTCGAAGATGGTGAGCGTCATGGCGAGACCTTTCCGACTGGGCGATCTTGCCAGGAACGCTGACGGGCAGCTGTGGCTCATTTCCCACACTGCTGTAACGATTTGTTAACCGATCTGTTCCTCCGATCTGATTCCCTCACCAAGGTCTGTGTCCCTGCCCAGGTCCGATCTCAGGCCTCTGCCTTCTTCCGAGGCCGTCCACGGCGGTTCCGAGGCTCGCCGCTCTGGACCTCAGCACCGCCCTGATCTGATCCTGTGGTTGAGGCCTCATCGCCTCCAGCCGCCCCCTTCCCACGGATCTGCCCGAGACCGCTCGCCCTGGCGAGTTCCGAGCGCTGCTTGGCGTAGTTCGGGGCCACCATGGGGTAGTCACGCGGCAGGCCCCACTTCTCGCGATACTGCTCAGGGCTGAGACCACGGCCGTTGAGGTGGCGCTTCAGCGACTTGTAGCGGCGTCCATCCTCCAGGGTGATCAGATGGTCGGGCGTGATCGACTTCTTGATCGGGACCGGCGGGACCGGAGCCTCGGCGGGCTTCTCGGTCTGGCCGTTCGCCACTTTCGCCAGAGCCGAATACACGTTGGCGATCAGGGCGGGCAGTTCGGCCGAGGGGACGGCGTTGTTGCTGACGAAAGCCGAGACGATGTCGGCGGCGAGTTCGATGTGGTTCGAGGTGGCAGGTTCGCTCATGGTGAGCAGTCCTTTCTGTGCTGGGCGTCCCTGCTGGAAGCAACGCCCAGGGTAGCTGTGGTCAGACAATCCGATCTGCTCTGACCAAAGACGCACGATGTTGTGCGCTCGCCAATTT
>JALZHG010000217.1 GCA_030914045.1 Chloroflexota bacterium
TGGCTGCCTCCGTGGTCCGAAGGCAGCCACCTCAACCCGTTACGGGCAGGTGCCCAGGTACCCAGACCCGCCTGAGCTGACGTTGTTCGTCGCCGTTGCCGTGCTGACGATGTTCTGAGCCATCAGGAAGGTCTGCATAGCCGCGTCGCCATTGTTTGCCCCGACGTAGCCGGGCACGCCCAACTGCGTCGCAAAGCGCATTCGGATACGGATATCCGACTCGCCATTGGTGCCTGTGCCTGTTACCGTGTTCTTCTGCGGCGTGCCGCCGGCCAGGGTGCCAAGTCCGCCAACCGTCACGCAGAACTTGGTGTTGTCACCCGTTGTGGTGCCGGTCTCAACCCGGATACCGTTCTGCGCGAACCCTGCGCCCGCGTCAGGCTCGGCTATGGTGTTGCCCTGGATTACCGCAGTCATGTAACCCTGGCCGCCGCCTGCTGTGGTGCTTCCACCCTGCACGCGGACGCCATAGTTGAAGAAGCGGTAGATGTTGTTTTTCTGGATCGTGACGTTGTGCGTGCCACCACCCACGATGCTAGCCACTATGGCCGAACCCTGGGCCGAGCCGGACTGGGCAGCCCCTGATACGCCTATGGTGTTGCCGATGACCGAGCCGGTCATGGAGCCTGCGCCCACGCCACCCTTGCTCAACGCCAGGGCAGAGCCGAGTGCGCCGCGGAAGGTGTTATTCGAGATGTTGTAGGTCAGCGTGGCGGCCAAGCTTGCACCACCCATACCGACGGAGAGGTTGTTCGCCCCACTTGTGATCGTCGGATGGTTGTTGCTGACCGCGTTGCCGGTGAAGACGAAGTCCATGACGGCGCTATCGCTCGCCTGCGCCGATACGCCCGTGCCCTGTGAAGCGGTGAAGGTGCTGTTCTGTACCGTCGCCTTCACGGTGGCGCTTGTTCGGGCCAGGACCGACAGGTTTGTGTTGCCGCCCGCGCCGTTGCTGCCGAACGCCACGTCGCTGAAGGTGATCCGGTCGAGCGTCCCGCTGGAGTTGTCGACCAGGACGTTGTGTCCCGCGCCGGTCTGGACCGAGCTGTCGGATACAGTAACCGCGCCGGTCACGTTCACCAGCTTGATGGCAGTCGTGTTCACACCGGTGACCGCGACTTCGCCTATCGTGAGATTGCTCACGGAGGTGGCGCTGATGGCAAGCCCAGTGGGTGCCGTGACGTTCAGGCCGCGCACCGCAGAGTTGGAGGCCATACCAACCTGGCCCTGTAGGGTGGGCCTCGTGCCGCCAACCGACGGACGGGCAACCGTGCCACTCGGCGGGGTGATTCCAAAGACCGAGTCGAAGCTCGAACCGCTCACGCCCTGCCCAACCAGCCACTCGCCCGTGTTGAGGGCAACGTCGCCTGTTGTCGTGCCCGAGTACAGGAAGATGCGGTGGTTAGCTGCATCTACCGCGCCCACGGCTGCAATGGTGTTGAACGGGGTGCCCAGGCGACCGTCGCCGTTGGTGGCCGCAGCCGGGTTGACGAACCAGATGACCGGGCCGTTCACGGTGATGGTGATAGTAGCGTAGTCGCTGTTCGCGCCCGGTGCGGGGTTGCCACTATCGGCCACGCGGTACTTCAGCGTGTAGCTGCCCGTGCCGCCCGGAGGCGGGCTGAAGTCGAAGGTGTCGGCCGCCGAGTTGACGTTGGAGACCGTGCAGCCGGGGCAGTTATCAGCCACCACGTCCACCAGGGTGAACGATGGGGAGTATCCTGCATCGTCGGCATCGTTGGCGTCGGTAGCGCCCACCAGCAGACCGCCCATAGACCGAGGCATGTTGGCCTGGACCTGGAAGCTCTTGGCGGTGGCCGCCGGCTTGTCGTTGACGGCGGTGACCGTGATGCTGACCGAGTCGCTGTCGAAGAGCGGGCCGCCCGCGGTGGCAGACTGGTCGTTGGTCACGACTGTCAGCGACTCGGCGCCCCTGGTCGAGTTGAAGTTGGGGTCGCCCTTGTACTTCAGCCCGTTCAGTGCTGCATTGATGTTAGCGATGGAGCCGGTCACGTTCACCGATGCCTGTCCGTTGCTCGTGCCGTCAACAAAGGTCAACCCGGCAGTTGTCGGGTAGGTCAGCGTGCCGGACAGCACTTCAAGGCTGACCTTCACGTCGCCCGTGGCGGGGTCAGGGTCGGAGACGCTGATCGCGTTGCCATTGGCGCTGGAGAACACCAGGTCTGTATCTTCGCTCGCCGTCTGCGCGCCGGGCACACTGTTCACCGGCGGACGGTTCAGAGGGTTGACGTTGATGGTGAACTGCTTCTCGGTAAAGAGGCCGCCGAGGTCGGTGCTGCGCACCCGAATGGTGTAGCTCGACTTGACGGCATAGGTGAAGACTTCCGCCGTCTGTAGGTGGTTGCTGGCGATCTGGAAGGAGTCATTGTCGGCATCGCCCGTGCCCGCCACCAGGGTATAGGCGTGGCTGTCGCCACTGTCGGCGTCCGTCGTTGAGAAGTCGCCCACCTGGGTACCGACCGGGGCCTTCTCGTCCACGTCGCTGTTCGACAGGGCTATGTTGGAGGGGGCCTCGTTCACGTCGCTGACTGTGACGGTGAATGCCTTCTCGGTGTTCAGCCCGCCCGCGTCGGTGCTGCGCACGCGCACGCTGTAGCTCGACTTGGCCTCGAAGTTGAAGGAAGCCGCGGTCCTGAGTTCGTCGCCCACGACCTGGAAGGAGGCGTTGTCGGTGCTACCCGCACCTGCTACCAGGGTATAGGCGTGAGTGTCACCCGCGTCGGGATCGTCAGTGCTGAGGGTCCCGACGGCGGTCCCGGCAGCCTGGTTCTCGTCCACGCTGCTGTTCGACAGATCTATATCGGTGGGGGCTTCGTTCGCGTTGGTCACGCTGATGGTGAACGCCTTCTCGAAGCTGCTGCCGTTGCCGTCGTCCGTCTTGACGCGGACCGAGTAGCTCGACTTGGCCTCGAAGTCGAAGGAGGCCGTAGTCTTGAGCGTCGAGCCGGTCACCTGGAAGGAAGCGTTGTCGTCGGCACCCGCGCCAGACACCAGGCTATAGGTGTGGCTGTCGATGCTGTCCGGGTCGGTTGTACTAAAGGTGCCCACCGTCGTACCGGCGGCCTGGTTCTCGGCCACGCTGGAGTTCGACAGGCTGATGTTGGTCGGCGCGTGGTTGAGGTGGTTCACGGTGATGGTGAACTGCTTCTCAGTAAAGAGGCCGCCCGCGTCGGTGCTGCGCACCCGAATGGTGTAGCTCGACTTGCTTTCCCAGTGGAAGACCTGGTTGGTCTTCAGCGCCGAGCCTGCGACCTGGAAGGAAGCGTTGTCGGCGTCGCCCGCACCCGCCACCAGGGCGTACGTGTGCGTACCACCTGCGTCGGGGTCATCGGTGCCGAAGTTGCCTACCGTAGTGCCGGCGGGCTGGTCCTCGTCCACGCTCTGGCTGGAGAGGGAGATGTCGGTGGGGGCCTCATTCACGTCGGTCACGCTGATGCTGAACGCCTTCTCGGTGTTCAGCCCACCCGCGTCGGTGCTGCGCACGCGTACCGTGTAGCTGGACTTGCCTTCGTAGTTAAAGGAAGCCGCGGTCTGCAACGCCGCACCAGCAACCTGGAAAGAAGCGTTGTCGGCGTCGCCCGCACCCGCCACCAGGGCGTAGGTGTGAGTGTTGCCGGCATCGGGGTCGGTGGTGCTGAGGTTGCCCACTGTGGTGCCCGCTGCCTGGTTTTCGGCCACGCTGGAGTTCGAGAGGGCTATGTCGGTGGGAGCCTCGTTTACGTTGGTGGCGGTGATGGTGAACTGCTTCTCGTAGATACCGCCCTTACCGTCGTTCGTCTGGACCCGTATCGAGTAGCTCGGCTTCGCGTCATAATCGAGGGGAGCGGCGGTCTGGAGCGTCGAGCCTGAGACCTGGAAGGAAGCGTTGTCCGCGTCACCCGCGCCCGGCACGAGGCCGTAAGTGTGGGTATCTCCCGCGTCGGGGTCTGTGGTAGTGAAGGTGCCTACCGTAGTGCCCGCCGGTTCGTTCTCGGCCACGCTCGAATTAGAGAGGGTAATGTTCGTCGGAGCCTGGTTGGCTTTCTTGACGTACACCGAAGTTTCATTGCTCTTGCACTCGCCCGGACCAAGGACATAGCGCAAGTCCTTGTTGGAGTTCTTGGAGCAGAAGTAGACTTCGCTGGTAACGTTCGGTAGCGTCAGCAAGATGCTGGGGTTTGCGCATTGGGCCGCAGAGGTGACCCTGAAGACCTTCTTGTCAACGCCGGTGGCGCATGCGAGGGTCGGGTTGGCGGCGGAGAAAGTTATCTTAGTCTCGCCGCTGCCACAGGCCCCGCTACCCAGGTACGAGATCTTACCGCTTGAGTCCTGGACGCAGGCGGTTTGCATCTCGACTGGAGGTGTTGAAGCCATACTCACCGCACCCCACAGCACGGCAAGCAGGCCCATGGCAATAAGCCCGGTCAAAAATTTGATCTTCAGCGTCATAGTTTGTCTCCTTCATGCGGACGCAACGATGTGCACGCGCTTTGCCCGCTGCTGTATACCAGCGCGGGCCATATAGCTTTATTGCGGTGAAGACGCTCGTGGGGAGGAAATCGAGCCTGCACCTTCACCACTACTATATCCACAGACAGTTAGCACAATATTCGTCGTGGGCCTGTCGCCGCGAATGCGATAGGCATGCGTTTCCGTGTGAACACTGCTCGCTCTCATACATAAGAGTCAAGAATCAACGAGATACCAGCGCGGTGTGTAAGCCACACTGCACGCTACGCGGTATCGCTATTCCCTTGTATCTCGTCTCTTCTCCTACGCAGGAGAGTTCAAATTGCCAGCGTGCTATTCACCGTTCTCAATGGCGACGGGATCCTCGTCTCCCCAAACAGGAACAGAGCGACCGTAAAGCCATCAACGGTGCACGCGGTCATACACAAGTTATTATACATACGATGTCAAGGGGTAGGATACCGAAATTGACAAAAGAGTCCCACCATTTTTCCGGGACCGTGGCTCACCTGTTCAAACTGGGGGAGCAGAGCCTCCGTACTACCTCATGGGCCGCATCTCGCACCCGCTTTTGCTGCTTGCACTTTGCCTGCCATCTCCCTGATGGTTGTGCATAACGGCATAGTACTTTTGGGTGCATGGGGCCTGGTAGCATCTATATATTGACTCAGGGGTGAATTAGAGCTATTATACCTGTGGTTGTGGTACATGGAAACCAGCGTTTCTTGTGCCCTGCTATTGACTCTGAGCTATTTGGGTGCTACTATAATTAGGGCAGAGGACCTCTTAGTTGTCCCCGGTCTCTTATTGTGTGTTCCACACACCTGCGCGGGCGCTCCTGAGCAATCCCACGGCTACCCATACCTGCTGGCATGAAGCCGGCACGTTACCAGACAGATGTTTAAGTCCCCTATATTAATTCTGTAACTCTGATTGGAGATGGATTGTGAAGCTAATAAGGTCCTCCCTGCGAAGTAAGTTCTGGGCAACGTTCATGTCGGCCCTGTTGGTATTCCTGGTCGTCACACAGGGGATAATGCCTGTTGCCTTCCAGGGCAGGACGCTGACAGGAGAACTTGCCTCCATCCTGAGCACCCCTAAAGACGCAACCTTGCAGAATGGCAGCGCTTCCGCGGAGCAGGGCGTTGCGGAATCGGTGGTAAGCTCCGAGTCCGGCCAGGACTCTACTACGAGTGCGAGCAAAGACCGCTCCGTACCACCCCTCGCTCAGCAGCTGGCACCCAACGCCCCCAACGCCCCCAATGCCCCCAGCGCGGTAAGTC
>JALZHG010000591.1 GCA_030914045.1 Chloroflexota bacterium
CTCCGGGCCCGTTGGCTGGTCAGGAGACGCGGGGGTGTGGTTGATGTACTCGGGTGCCAGCAACTCATCGACGAGGTCGATGTTGCCTTCCTCCCAGACACCCCAAAACCGGCGCACAATGGCCTTACTCTCCTCTGCTGACATAGAGGTACCTCCTTTCTGTGGCCCTTACTCTGCTGGGGGCTTTTCCTGTACTCACTGTCCTCCATCATGAGCGTGATGTCCCCTCCTTTCCACAGATAAATCGTAGAATCACCCGGATAATCGCCCGCAAAATCCGGTTATCGGCAATCTCCAGGGATGCTGGCGGCATGCTATCATGGCGCGCGCACCGGCAGGGCCCCGCGTTAGCGAGCGTACCTGGGTATAAACGTGAGGGAGAGCAAGTAGTGAACGCCGGCGAGCATTTGGCCTTTGGCGATCTGCTGCGTCAACACCGAAATGCGGCAGGTCTGACGCAGGAGGACGTGGCCGAGCGGGCCGGGCTGAGTGTAGATACCATAAGTCTCCTCGAGCGCGGGGAGCACCGGCGGCCCCACAGATATACTATGCAGAGTCTCGCCGATGCGCTGGGGCTGTCGCAGCAGGACCGCATCCGTTTCGAGATGGCAGCGCGCATGCCAGCCGTCCGTGCCGATACTCACGGCATTCGATCCACCGACCTACCGTCGCAGCTCACTCCTTTCATTGGTCGCGAGCGAGAATTGGAGGAGACGCGCCAAAGGCTACTGCGTTCTGACGTACGTCTCCTGACGCTCACGGGTCCCGGCGGGGTCGGCAAGACTCGACTGGCCCTTGAGGTAGCAAGGCAAGTCCTAGACCAATTTGAGGACGGCGTATGCTTCGTCGCGCTCGTCCCCATTAGCGACCCCGCACTAGTCCCATCGGCCATCGCTCAAGCGCTCCAGGTCAAGCAAGGCGCGGGGCAGTCCGTAGCTGAAGCGCTAAAGCAGTACCTGCAGGAGAAGCAGCTGCTCCTCGTACTAGACAACTTCGAGCGGTTGCTGGAAGCAGGTCCGCCGATAGCGCTACTTCTGGCTGCCTGTCCACGGCTCAAGGTGCTCGTGACCAGCCGGGTGGTACTCCGTCTCCAGGGTGAGCACAGCTACGAGGTGCCGACGCTGAGGCTACCCACAGCCGGAGATCGACCGTCCCCGGAGCAGCTGGGCCGATACGAGGGGATACGCCTGTTCATGCAGCGGGCACAAGCTGCGAACTCACAATTCACGATCACAACCGAGAATGCACCCGCCGTAGTCGAACTCTGCCAGCGGTTGGATGGGCTACCTCTGGCCATAGAGCTCGCCGCGGCGCGCGTCAGCCTGTTGCCTCCGGAGGCTGTGCTGGCGCGGCTGGGCAACCGGCTTGGGCTGTTGACAGGTGGAGCTCGGGATCTGCCGCACAGGCAGCGGACGCTCAGGGCAACTCTGGACTGGAGCTATGACTTGCTGACCAACGCTGAGCGTTCACTGTTCGCGCGCCTCGCCGTGTTCGCGGGAGGCTGGACTCTCGAAGCGGCGGAGGCTGTATGCGACGTCGGAAACGAGGCGGAAGTGTTGCAGCACGTGTCCGCGCTGGTGGACAAGAGCCTGGTGCAACAGCAAGCAAACATCCATCACGAGCCTCGCCTCACGATGTTGGAGACGGTGCGCGAGTACGCGCTGGAGCGGCTGGAGGAGGGCGGGGAGCTAGAGAGATTGCGTCGACGACACGCCTGCTACTTCTTGAAGCTGGCGGAGGAGGAAGAGCGAGCGTCGCAGGGTTCGCTGCAGAGAACGTGGTTGGACCGGTTGGAGACCGAGCACGACAATCTACGTGCTGCTCTGGCGTGGAGCCTTAGCCCGCAGGGGGATACGGAATTGGGCCTGCAGCTAACCGGTGCTCTGTCGCATTTCTGGTATGTCCGCGAACACCACAGCGAGTCCCGCATGTGGCTGCAGAGCGCGCTGGAGCGAACTAGCGACGCCACCGCTGCGCGTGCCAAGGTGCGCTCGTCGGTGCCGGGCGGCTGGCTTGGTTCCAGGGAGAGCTTGCACGAGCCAACTCGCTGCTGAAGGAAAGCCTTACCTTGTACCAGGACCTAGGGGACGATGCGGGAGCTGCCTTCGCGCTCCTTGTGCTAGGACGCACCGCAGTTTCGCAGGGGGACCGCGGGCGGGGAAAAGCCCTTGTCGAGGAGAGTCTAGCGTTGTTCCGCCAGCAGGGAAACATGTGGGGAATCGCCCGGGCACTCATCGTTCTCGGGGACGGGGTACTT
>JALZHG010000592.1 GCA_030914045.1 Chloroflexota bacterium
GTCCACACTCTTGAGCGCTCTGCCATAACGCCGCTCGTCCGGCGTGCGATGCACAGCCCTACGGTCGAGGTCTCCGAGTGGTCGGTTTACCCTATCCACTCGGGCGACGGCGAGGGCTTAGGCGTTTACCGCTTCGTTGGGACCGGCGAAGCCCAAGGTAAGAGGATGCCGTGGTCGCTCGTCCTCAAAGCATTCGACGCGCCCGCGCAAGGCGGTGGGGTGGGTGACTGGAACTACTGGAAGCGGGAGGCTATGGCCTACCGGTCCGGACTTCTCGATGACCTTCCAGGGGGTATAGCCGCGCCGCGCTGTCTCGGAGTCGAGGAGTTAGCCGACGGGATCGTTCGGATGTGGCTCGAAGACGTTGCATCCGCGAATGATGCGCCTTGGTCCCTGGAGCGCTACACGCTGACCGCCCGGCACTTGGGGCAGTTCAACGGTGCCTACCTCGTGGAACGCCTAACAGACGCAGTTTGCTACGCGGCGTGAATGGCTAAAGTCGAGGTACATAAGCGCCGTGCTGAAATTATCCGGCAAGCTAGCAAGCTCTAACACCCAGTCGAGTCGCCTTATGGACTTGTACCCTGCCTGTGGTACGCGGCATTACTTCTTGCCCATTCGAGAATGCTAGCGGCTGCTCTCACGTCGGGCTCCTTGTTGGCCCGAAGCGTTTCAATAATAGCTTCCACCATCTCATCATCGGGTCGATCGCTGTTGTTGACCAGCGCATCGATAATTGCTTCCTTAACGAGATCAGGAATATCTGGAGTGACCAATTCCACGAATCGCTTACTGTCGCGAGGCTCCGCGACGATGGCGTCAGCTGTAATAGCGAATGCTGACTCTTCCGCCTGATTCACGGCTCCCCCGTCTAACGCTGTTTGGCAACGACTCAGTTGGACTATCTTCCTTTTGCGGAACCTCTCAATTCGTAACCTAGTCATCATAGCTCGCAGGTTTCTTTCAAGGTGAGTGCAACATGACTATCTTCACGCCCATCGGCTGTCCACTCTGGCTTACGTTGGGCTTCAAGGCTCAGAAGCAATCCCTTCCTGCTAGGGTTTAGATGCATTTCTCGATACCCACCCATTGCATCCTTCCAGAGCGCAACAATTGGCTTCGGCTCGAATCCTGGGGGTCTGGAACGCATCACCATGCCCAACGACGTGACGGTTAGCACAGAGGATCCTGGATCGTCGGCGAGCACCGCAGCGTATCGAGCGGGCCACCGGGAAGTGAGCTGTGGTCCGTCCAGCAACAACGCGATGACCATTGTCGGTCCGACAGCGTGCAAGGTCCGAGACACGGGTTCTAAACGGGCAAGGTCTTCGCATACTAGAGGGCACAACAATAGCCAATTTGTCAGCGCGATCAGATGAAGGCGCCGCTCTGGAAGCTCAATCGCTTCCCACCAGTGTCTTGTCGGGTCGAGTCGCTGGCCCAAACGGTAATGGCGGATCTGCCACTCCTCAAGTGCCCATCTGTGGTGCTTCGACTGGGAGATCCGCTTTCGATCTCCCGATGGACTGTGATAGGAAAAGACCGCTTCATTTCGGCTAAAGCAGCCGCCCGGGACTGCGTCGCTGCGAACGCCAGCGAGGATCATAGGTTTAAGGTCGTTAAGGTCGGGATCCTCATCAAGCGCTTCCTCCAGCTTCTGAAGCTGGGACTCAGTTAGCGCCGCTTCCGGTAGGACCAGCATGTCAACGTCGCCAGAAATGCTCCGTGCTTCCTTGACCAATTTAACGAACTCCTGGATTGGCGGTTCATTTAGAGGTGCGAACTTGAAAAAACCGAAGCGGTCAGTCCGCATTGTCCCCAGTATATTGGTTTCACAAGCGGAAAACGCTTCAGCCGAAAGCTGGTAGGGCCAAGGAATCAATAACAGTTCTAATCGCTCAAGTTTGCGATTGTTTTGAACCACGGGCGTCCACGTCACTTCCGGTTCCTCATGGACAGCCGTTAAGTGGTGACTGAGGGATCGTAGATCGATACCCAATTGTGGGGTCCACACCTTTGGAAGTACGCGAACGCGCTGAGGAGGCAACCTGCTGAGGCTTCCGGTCTTGTGTAGCATACGAGCAGCGCTCTTTCTGAAGACTGTAGGGCCTGATCCACCCAGAACACCGAGTCCTGTCCCCGCTTCGTCGCAGATCGCGTGAAGTGTTAATACCTTTTCCGCGAGACTCCAGTCCGCAGACAATGTGGCGACTGGTTCATTGACCTTCTTCAATAAGGCCTCGCGCAGCCTACGTA
>JALZHG010000593.1 GCA_030914045.1 Chloroflexota bacterium
GAGGTGGCGAGCGCGGGCCAAGAACTCGGTGCCGCTTATGTCGGGCATCCACTGGTCGGCGAGCACGAGGGCTACCTTCTCCCCGGCCTCCTTAAGCTCCCGCAGCTTCTTCATGCCCCACATCGCCGACGACTCGCATACGACCCGGTACTCGACGCCGTAGCGTCTGCGAAGCCCGTACTCGATCTTGAGGAAAGATTCGGCCCCGGCGTCGACGGCGAAGATTACCGGCTTGGACGCGCCCGACGCTGACGGTGCGTTCCGACCAAGATCCTCGGGGTCCTGGTGGAAGGTGCTTTTCTCCTCGCTTTGTCCCTCCGTCGGCATGAACCTCCTTCCTATCTTGCCTAGCGCATCAACCACAGGGAAGGCGAAAATATATGCCTACGCCTTCCTCAGGGCACGACGCAACAGCCACATCATCCCCCCACCGGGAAGCGCTCCTCCAACCAGGAACAGTCCCACCAAGTTGAATGGAGCACCGACCACGCCGGTCAGCGCGATACCGACCAGCTCGGCCACCACCCAGGATACGGTACTAATCGCGATCCACGCCTTTGCCTCGTCGAGCCTCCGGCGCAAGACGAACCATTGTCCTAAGCCTAGGGTAGCCCCCAGGACGAGGCCGTGGCCAAGCTTGGTGATGAGCGACGTGTCAGGTTCGCTACCATTCATCAGGCCGAAGACAATAGATCCTGCGACTACGAACCCTACGATCGTTGCCCCTGTCCAGGAGGCAGCCGGGCGAAGGTGACGGCGCAGGATCCGCCAGTGAGCCGTGCCGAGGGTTGTGCCAAAGATGAAACCGAGCACACTACCGAAGACGAACTCGGGTAGGCCGTCGATTACATCCCCTGCCGTCACGCCCACCGCGACGAACGCCACCAGCCCGACGAGGAGGCCTAGGACAGTTGCTAAGGCCCACCTGACCCAGAAGCCCCACCCGACGGTCTTGTGTAAGGCGTTCCCGGCATAAGCTTTTGCGATTGCCTCTGTCATTACTGTACTCCTTTGCCGCTTCACAAAATGAAGACACCATACTCCCACACCCGAACTCGACGCATCTTGCAAGTAGACTATTCCTCGGCGCTTTCTCACTGAACGTCTTGAAAGGGGTCTTCGTGAATTTTCGACTACCCGTTGGCTGTCTTTCCCCTCCTTATTACCTCGAAGCCACTGCGAAGCCACTGGCCGCCATCCTAAGCTCGAAAGAACGGGACATTGGTGTGTCCCCACATGGCGATAGCTCGCCCGAACCTCGTCTGTCGCCATCCGCTCTCGGTCCTAGAGGTCCAGCGCGCACGTCTGTTGCGCCGCAGCTGCCGGGCGAGGCTTCGATCACGTGCTTCGCGCAGCAGCAACGTTTGGCGTTCGCGCCACAACTCGGTAGGGTTGATCTCGTACATCGCCTATGGCTCCTTCGCTCGCAGTGTTCGTTCTTCGTGGCCACCAGCATAGCCTTGAACCAGGACGGGCATATCGGGCGAAGAGCCGAATTGGGTATAGGACTTTAGTCTAAGGCTTCTATCACTCATTCTGCGTATTCGTGAGACGGCTCAGCGGGACAATCTCCTGCGGAGGACGACGGCGTCGACCGCGATCAAGATGAACCAAGAGTAGACGGCGGCTTGGATGCTGAAGTAGGAGACGCCGATAGAGAGCAGAAAAATAGCCGGTATCGTGAGGCCCCGGATCATAAAGAAGCGTACCGTCGTCGGGTCCTGGACCTCGTCCACAAGCCGGTCGTTCCTACTCACGTACCAGTGGATGGCGGTCAGAAGGAGCCTGCCCACCGCGAGCGTCCCGGCGTAGACGGCTACGGGGAGTCGGTGGTCGCCGTACTCCCCCAGAAGCGAGGTGGGAAAGGGCACGAACGCTACGAACATAAGGAACAGGAAGTTCAGCCAGAGCAAGCCTCGATCGTAGGCACCTATGCTGCGGAAGATGCTGTGGTGGATGAGCCAGAAGGTGCCGATCACCACAAAGCTCAAGAAGTAGCCTAGGTACTTGGGCCATAACGAGAGCAACGCAGCCGGTAGCTCAGTGGCTACCAGATTCTCCGATATGTTGGGCACTCGAAGGTCGAGCACCAAGAGGGTCAAGGCGATGGCGAACACACCGTCGCTGAGGTTGACGATGCGGTCCCTGTCCCTGCCCGTTTCCCTTTCTCCCGTTCCGAGCACTGGTTTTCCTCCCGATTGCCGTTTTCGCTGCCGGTAGTCTAGAGGCTGTTATGAACTCGATCAGGAATGGCT
>JALZHG010000218.1 GCA_030914045.1 Chloroflexota bacterium
ATACCGTGCTTATTGATACTCGGTGCGTTCGCTGGATGACGCCTTGTGTCGCCCCTACTGCTGCCAGAGCAGCCACCCTATTGTTCTATTGATTTCGGCACGGGCCTGCCTAGCCTCCGAGCTTCGTTCGAACCAGGCCTAACGGATCTAATATCACGCAAGGCACAAAATTCCTCCTCCATTGCTAAGCCGACACGCGCTGCTTCCTTCACGGTCTTCACGTAAGCATTGAGCTATTTTTCAGGTCTTACTCTGCCGCTTCGGTTTCGTCCGAACAAGGTAGTAATGCCTCTGACGACAAGCTGAGTCACAATACTTCTTGTGCTGAGGGGGTTTCCTCATGCCAGGCCCAGGGCTCGTGAGGGCGATTATATTCCTGCACTGACGGCAGCGGGTAACGTCACCTCCAGCGCCCATCAACCGGTACATTTGTAGGTACATTGCAGCCATTAAGGTGTCTATTTCCCAATCGGCAACGAGGCCGGCAGGCGTATTGCTCCAGCGAAGACTGCCCTCTTTCACTGAAAGATCCAGCTCGAGCCGCGGGTGGCAAGAAGAGTGCAGTTCCCACTGCACTTTCTCAGCGGCCGCGTTGAGAACGTAGGCCAAGTAATCCCCACCAAATCCCCCGTCCGTTGGATCCCTTTCGACACGTGCAGCTATCTCCGAAATTTCGCGTCGACGTTCTTCGGCAGTAAGGCGAGGCATATCGCACCTCAGCTCGGGTGCACCTAAGGAGGGAAAATCCTCTAGAGCGAGGCGTTTTGCTGCGCGAGCATCACCGTTTAGCACAGCTTCGTACATCGCCAAAACGCCGGCAGCCTCTTCAACTTCTCCCCAAAACCGAGCTACAGTCTCGTCGGGTCCCCCGTAGCCTCTATTGCCCTCCGGCAACCCCAAGAGACCATACTCATGCACCCAACTGAGGATGCAGTCTAAGGAGTAACCACCCTTATAAAGACGGGCGAACCTGAGGAATAGATCAGGTGTATCCCGCTCCGTTCGGTGACGTCGTGGACGGTGCCGATCATCCTCAGCGGCTCTCCCCCCTCGCCACGGACAACCTCCGCCTGACCGTGGACCCACCTCACCTCCCCATGGGGTCTCCGTATGCGATGCTCGTAATCGTAGCCCTCGGCCTCGCCAGATAGCGCCTCGTCGATCTTCCTCCTGTAGCGGGGCAGATCCTCGGGGAAGAACGCTTCCTCGACCTTCTCCCGGAAGTCTAACTGCCTCCCAGGATCGAAGCCGTGGATACGGTAGGTCTCATCGGACCACCACACCTCCCCCGTCACGATGTCCCACTCCCAGGTACCCAGGTGAGCTATGCGCTGGGAGTCGGCCAGGTTGGCCTCACTCCTCATGAGCGCCTCTTCGGCCTCCTTGCGCTCGGTTATGTCGTGGAGGATCCCTTGCCAAAAGAGGGGATTGCCCAGCTCGTCCTCTACCAGCACGGCCTCCTCGCGCACCCACACTACCGAGCCGTCCTTGGCGATCAGGCGGTACTCCTCGCTGAACTGCTCTCCTGCTCCCGACTCGAAGTGCTCGTCGGCAACCAGAACCCGCTCCCGATCATCGGGGTGGAGGCGCTCGGGCCACAGCCGCCCCTCCAACCACTCCTGGGGTGTGTAGCCGAGCAACTCCTCTATCCGGGGGCTGGTATAAAGCGGTTCGTCCGAGCCGTCGGCCCGGTCTATGTAGGTGACCGCAGGAATCTGCTCAATCAGAGTGCGATACCTCTCCTCGGCCTCCCGGAGCCTCGCCTCCGTACGCACCCGCTCGGTGACATCACGGGCATTTACCACCATCCCACGCACGCTGGGATCCTCTAGGAGATTGTGAACGATCGCTTCGAGGTGTCTCCAGGAGCCGTCCTTGTGGCGACACCTAACCTCCGCCGCTCGGCGGACTCCCGGTACCTTTCGTACCTCGGCGTATACCCTCAGCATCCGCTCTCGGTCCTCGGGATGGATCAGTTCGAAACCGCGCCTGCCCACCCTTTCTTCGGGAGCGTAGCCTATGATTTGCCCCAACGCTGGGCTCGCGTAACGCACGGTGCCGTCTTCATCCAAGATGGTGATGACGTCAGATGAATTCTGAACCAAGGAGCGGAAGCGCTTTTGACTCCGCCTAAGAGCCTCTTCCGCCCGCTTGCGCTCGGTGATATCGGTGGAGACGCTGATGATACCCTCTAGATCACTCCCCTCGTTGACCACGGGGGTGGTGGTGACCATAGCCGGAAAGACGGTGCCGTCCTTGCGCCGCAACCCGAACTCCCCGGACCAGCTCCTCCCCTCCCGAAGCCAAAGCATGATTTCTTCTCTCTGATTCGGCGTCTGTTCAGGCAGGGTGACCTCCAGCACGGAGCTGCCCGCCGCCTCCTCGGCGGACCACCCGTATAATTGTTCCGCAGCACTATTCCAGTAGACGATCTTTCCCTGCCGGTCGGTGGCGACGACGGCTTGGCCCACCGTGTCGAGCAGTCTCGCCTGGAAGCGGATCCTTTCCTCAGCCTCTTTCTGTTCGGTTACATCCTCGGTGTGGACCATAACCATATCGGGGAGTATGAACACGCAGCTCACCACCAGGTGCTTGCGCTCCACCGATCTGAGCAGCGTCCAAGGCGTCTCCACTTTGAGGGTACTCTTCTCCTCTAGGCACCGAGTCATCAACTCGACGACAATGGACTCCTCCGGCCACAACTCGGTAGCACGCTTCCCGAGGAGGCCGTTAACGCCTCCGTGGGTGAACTCCCGGGCAGCATCGTTGAAGTCGACCAGCACGAAGTCCTCGCCCACCTTACGCCAGGAGTAGGTGGGGATGGGGAAGCCCTTGTACTGTGCCTTGAACCTCTCCCGGCTCTGACGAAGCAGCTCTTCAGCCCGCTTCACTTCCGTTACGTCTCTAACGCTGATTACGAACCCCTGAACGTCTGGCTCGTCAAGAAGATTGCTGGGGATAGCCTCTACGTGCCGCCAGGAGCCGTCCGCAGCCCGTACTCGGAAGCGTAGGGAGGGTGACATGCCTGGCCTCTTCGAGGCCTCGGCGAAGGACTCTAAGACCAACGTTCGGTCCTCGCGGTGGACGCGGTGGACGGGCCGCGTGCCGACCAGCTCCTCTGCTCGGTAACCGAATACACGTTCGACGTTGGGACTCACGTAGCGGACGGTACCGTCGGTGCTGATGGCGGACACGACCTCCGAGATGCTGTGCGGCATCGAATCCCCCAGCCAGCGCTCGCTATTTTGCGAGGCCTCTTGGGCACGCCCGGGCTCGCCTGCGCCCAGAGGGCTGCCATTGAGAAGGTCTTCTCTGTGAGGCCCCGTGGGATCCACGGTCGCCAATCCCCCTATCATTAGGAGCAACGAGGCCCAAGTATATATGGCGGAGGTTCTTTTGGGAGCACCACGAGGTGGATTTTGGGGCATCGTCAGTACCCGGCGACCGACAGCCCTTCCGAGCAAATCTACTATGGAGGACCTTCCATCTTCCCCTCTGCCTCGGCTTTGAGCACCTCCAACACTATCGTCCTCATCCCCTTTCTCCCATTCACCCCGAAGGATCTCTTCTCCCTCGGGGCCGAAGGCCAGTCTACCTTCGGTAGTCTCGGTACCGCTCACGAGCGAGCGCTGGAGCATAGGAGGATGTTCCAGATAGTAGACGATGCAATGCGCCGTAAAGGTGCGCAGAGGCCCACAGACGGGGATTCTCACTAGGCTTTCAGCAGAAGTCATGCCACCATCGAAGATATTCGAGAGCGGGCGCGGATGCACGGGGAACGGAGTTCTCTCTCCCCTCTGAGAAGCCGAATCACCCTTCCGAATGCGGGCAATCCGAGTATGAGCGAGACGAAATCGAGCTACTTACATATGCCCCTTATACGCCCCCTTTTGGTGTTGCGCTCGCAGACGTCCCAGGGGTAAAACTTAGGGCCGACTTTTCGGTTTTGGCACCAAATCTTCCGACCCCTGCTGCTATCCGGCATCTCCGGTCTCCAGATTTTTACCCCACCCATGCGCCGTTCGAGGCCAGGAGACATGAGATCTCAGCAGTTCCTGACCAAGACACAGAATAGACTTCTCTGCCGACCCTAAGCTACGATGCTCCAGAGCCCCTCCAAGCCGCCCCAGGCGTCGATACAATCCCGGAGCGAGCCCTCGATGGCCTGAAGACACCCGGGCCAATCAAGCACAGGAGTAAGTATTCGCTTAAGTCTTCACGGAAGCGGTACAATTGCGTCAAAGCACCGCGGAGAGAATCTAGAGCCCGAGGTTCCATGGCAATAAGGGTCTTGATAGCCGACGATCACGGCGTGGTGCGCCAGGGCTTGAAGATGTTCCTCTCGCTGGACCCCGACATCGAGGTGGTTGGGGAAGCCGAAAACGGCCAGGAAGCGGTTGCCGTGGCCCGAGAGCTCAACCCTGATGTGGTCTTGATGGACCTGCTTATGCCGGTGATGGATGGCGTTGGGGCCACGCGCGCAATCCGCTCGGAGTTACCCGACGTGGAGGTCATAGCGCTCACAAGCGTCCTGGAGGGCACCTCGGTCACCGCGGCCGTGCACGCTGGGGCTATCGGCTACCTGCTCAAGAACGCCGATGCCGAAGGGCTGCACCGGGCTATAAGGGGAGCTGCCGAAGGGCGCGTTCAGCTCGCCCCAGAGGCGGCGGCGAGGTTGATGCGGGAGGTGAGGGCTCCCGAGCGCCCCGAGGCGCTCACCGAACGAGAGGTCGAGGTCCTCAAGCTCTTGGCGCGGGGGAAGGCGAACAGCCAGATAGCGCGGGAGCTCTTCGTGAGCGAGAAGACGGTCAAGGCTCATGTCTCCAGCATCCTGATGAAGCTCGGGGTCCAGAGCCGCACCCAGGCCGCGCTGCACGCCGTGCGCGCCGAGCTCGTGAGCCTCGAGGAGCTCGGCGAGGAGCCTTGGTGAGTGAAAGGTAGCCCCTAGGTTCAGGAAGACTAGCGCGCCCTTCTACGCCGCATGCTTCTTGTTGGCCCTTCGAAGACGACCGAAAGGGTTTGAATCCTACACGACTAATTGAAGCGATAGGATCGAGCTGAGCGCAAAGAGACTATCCTGCGAAATAAAGATCCTACGGAAATCGCGAGCCTCTGGAAATAGGGCCTGGAGGACGAGGTTGCGTGCCGAGAAAGTTAGTGTGAGAGTACCTTGCTAAGGCTCCCGGTGGGTTTCGGTATGGCCCCAGATCGAATAGCTACCTGCCAGCGCCCTGGATGGCTTCGTGGTAGGCGCCTCCGGAGCGGATGAGTTCTTTACCGACATTTTCTGGGCACTTTCGGCCCTGCTATGGACTTTGAGGTCTACGGCCGTCAGTACCCAGAGTTGGGTTCACCCCTCTACGACAACGCAGGTGTGACGCACTGGGCAGAAGGTGGCTGATCCTCTCTTCTTTGAAAGGAGCCGAATCGAGGCTCAGAGCGACACTGGAGTCTCTACTTCACCACGCTAGCGGCGTTCGAGGAAGCCTAGAGCATCCTGCCGATCTTCGCGCTCGCGGGCGGCGTGGGCTGCCGGATCATGTTGGTCATCGTCCAAACCTCCTGCTTTACTCGAACACATCACCGAGTCTTAGCGGGAGTCCTCTTCTCGTCGGTGCTTTCCGGCTCGTGCGACGGAACTCGGGTCATTGAGGCCCAGCTTGGCCTTGACGAAGTATTCGTGGACCGACTGGATGGCGATGGCCCCGGCACCCACCGCAGAGGCAACCC
>JALZHG010000594.1:0-872 GCA_030914045.1 Chloroflexota bacterium
CCCCAACCCCATCCAAAGCAAACTACGCAAGCTGCTGAAAGGCAAGCTAGAGAGAAGCCGCCCCCTGCCTACGTCTCTTTGGGCGACTCGCTCGCCGTCGGCGTGGGTGCCTCGGATCCCGAGGTGCGCGGCTACGCAGCCCTCTACAGGGACGCGCTCGCCGAGGAGACTCGCCGCGAGGTACGCTTCGTCCAGCTAGGCGTGAGCGGCGAGACGAGCGAGAGCTTCACCGGCTATCCGCAGAGGGACTCGTCCCAGCTCGCCAGGGCCGAAAAGGCACTGAAGAGGTACCCCGGCGCCACGGTGACCCTCTCTTTAGGCGCCAACGACCTCCTCAGAACAGCCGACGCCACGGATGCCGAGCGCGAGGCTGCCATCGCCCGGTACGGCCAGAACCTGGACTACATACTGAAGAGACTCGGAGGCGCCTCCGACCCCGAGCCCCGAATCGCAGTCCTCGCCCTCTACAACCCGTCCCCGGGGAGCTTCACCGACGAGTGGGTAGGGCGACTAAACCGCGAGATCCGGGCTGTGTCTGAGGCGAACGGCGCCTCCGTGGCAGCCGGAGACCGCGCGTTCAGAGGTCACGAGAGAGAGTACGTCCACTACCCGGGTGACATCCACCCCACCGACAAAGGTTACGCGGCGCTGGCCCGAGCCTTCGAACGGGCTACGGACATCGCCTAGACGACCGAGGTGGAGCCGGTGCATGTGCTAGATGGGCCACGCAACGCGTGAGAATCCACGACGTTGACCGCACTATTTGTGTCTCGTATACTCTTCTGGCCATCCTGTCGGAGTGGCGGAATTGGTAGACGCGCTAGGTTGAGGGCCTAGTCCCCGATAAGGGGGTGGGGGTTCGAGTCCCCCCT
>JALZHG010000594.1:882-2251 GCA_030914045.1 Chloroflexota bacterium
CACGGTAGGCCCGACGGGCGCCTGTGACCAGCCGCACGCCTCGGGATACCCCCGGGTGTATAATTGCTGTGGACTCGCCTGTTCTCCCCATCCTCCCCGGGCGAGTCCTCCTGTTAGAGCGGTCCTGTGGCACTGCTACGTTGCATAAGGGCGTTCGCGGGGTGCGACCCCCACAGAGAGAGACACGTCATTTACGCCATTCGGTTGGATTCTCGAACTCGCAGTGATCACTCACCTCGTCGACGCCAGGCGCGAAGTGGACCATGTCCGTGCCCTGGCCGCAGTCGAGGACGTCCGGCGTTCCGTCGTCAGGCTGGCCGCGCGATCTCCCGCACGCCTTGTCGTTGCCACCTCCGGCCAAGATCCTGTCGTCTCGGGTTTCATACCTTGGAACTGATGACAGGCCACCCACCAGCCAAAGCCAGGAGCCGGGCATCGAAGCCTCTGCAAATGTAGTGTTGAGCGAAGAGGTTTGTGAAACTCACGCTGTATTTGCCACCGATTCATTCGAAATTCATCGGCCTCTGCTCCCATGTAAGTGATTCCGCAACAAGGCAGAAGGGAACAGTTGATCTTAGAAGATACTTCGATACTTTGGTGTAGTTGTCCACGTTTCATCCCAGTGGCACAACACTGAAGGCTGCTTCAAGGAACTGCCGGTATGAAGCGATACTCGATGATCGCAGCTTTGCTGCTCGGGGTCTTTCTGACTCTCTTTTTCCTGGTTGAGGCACTGAACGTCGCTCTTGTGAAGGAACCCTCCTCCTGGTTAGGACAGGCTGGGGTACTCACAGGATTCGTCGGGGTTTGTCTATTGGTGACCGACGTTGGGCTGCCGGTGCCCTCCAGCATGGTGCTGGTTGCCCACGGTGCGCTCTTTGGCGTCAAGGTCGGAACTCTCCTCTCGCTTGTGGGAAGTACGGGCGCGACCTTGGTAGGGTTTGGTATCGGTAGACGAAGCAAGCCACTCATTGTGCGCCTTACTAAATCGGGGGAGCGCGTGGGCCAGCCGCGTCTTTGCTCGGTGGGGTGCGCTGGCGATAGTGGTTACGCGTCCGATACCGCTCTTGGCCGAAACCGTCGCCATCCTGGCTGGCACTTCTTCACTCGGATGGGTGCGTACAACACTGGCCGCACTCGCGGGGTCGCTGCCTGCAGCCCTACTTTTCGCCATGGCTGGAGCGGTTACTGCCAGCTTCCACAACAGAGCCTTACTGTTGCTAGCCCTTCTGATAAGCGCTGGCACCTTCTGGCTAGTAGACCGAGTGGTAACAACACGGTCTAAAGCGAGAATTCCGGCGTGCGACGATTAGCCGAAGAAGATCAGGGCCACGTTGGTAAGGGCGAAGAGCCCCACCACTATAAGGGT
>JALZHG010000595.1 GCA_030914045.1 Chloroflexota bacterium
GGCTTAGACAACAGCGCGTGCGCGAGCGAGGTTGCAAGTATCATCATGCAGCAGCAGGTCGCCCTGCTGCTGCTCGAGGCCCGAGCGCTCCGCGCTGCGCCACCCCCGGAAGCGGCGGCGCTGCGGCGCGAACTCCACCTACTGGAGCTGCCTGGGGCTGCCTTTCCAAACATCCGTGCGTCGGCCCACCACCTGGCGCGGGTGGATGGTGCGACCTGGCGGACGCTGGCGACGGACCTCATCGTCCGCGGCGTCGCGTCGCTCGTGGCCGACGAACGGGCGGAGCCTGGAGATGACAGGTGAAGCGCACCGCGGCAACTAGGACCGCGAGTAGCCATGGAACAGAATCCTGAAGAGGGGTTCAAACGTGCTGATTCGTTGCTACTCGCGGCCTGCTCAGCTCCATTAGACCTTGTCTTTAGTTCGACAATGTTAGATTTCAAGTTGGTCCGCGCTCGCGGAACTGCGCTTGCAAGCGACTCCGCGTGGACCGGGAACGATCAACCAGATGTTTGACGACCAGCCGCCGTGCCTGCTCCGGCGACAACTGCTGCAAGGGCAGCACTGCTTGCAACAACTCCCGGACATTCGCCACCGACAACGCCGGCAGGCTGTTGATGCCCAACTCCTGCGCCAGCGTGGCATCCGGCCCGTGCTGCGTCGCCCAGTCGACCTTGGTCTGCGCCACAAACCATGCTGCCAGGATCGTCAGCGCCAGATGATGTTCCCACGCCGGGAATTTCTGCGCTTGGAAGTCGCCCCAGCCCAAGTCCGACTTGGCGTCCTGATTGGCACACTCGATCCCGAAGCGACGGCACTTCCAGTCCACCAACTGGCACGCCGGGGTCGTCACCGGCGCATTGCTCAGCGCATAGGTGTAGTCCCCCCCTTCCTGCCGGATGACCAGCCACTCGGCGACCACGTCCCCGGCATAGATCGTCCACACGGGACGCACCGCGAAGTAGTCGTCCAGCATGCCGCGCTCCGTATCCCGCACCCGGAAGCGGCGGAAGGCGGTGGCGGCGCGGCCGACCACCTGCCGGACCTCCACCGGGGTGACCCCATTGAGCACGCGCAGTTGCGTCGGCGGGCGTCCCTGGCGGCCGCGCGGCACCGGCACCCCCAGCACGGGCTGCGTCAGATACACCTGCGTGTCCGCCGGCCCATCCGCCAGATAGACCACCTGGGCACGGCGCAGCTGGTGGCGCAACCACTGGCTGCGGCCATACAGGTCGTCGCAGAGCAGCACCTCGCATGGCACCCCAGCCGCGATCACACGTTGGATCATCTGCCAGCCCAGTTCCACCTTGGTGGCAAACTGGCGCCCGGGCGGGATGCCCAGGCGCCTGCGTTCGCCCGCCAGGTCCGGCGCAAACCAGTGCTCCGGCAGAAACAACTCGCCATCGATCCACGTCCAGAGCCCCTCGGTGGCAAAGGCCAGGAAGGTGCCGACTTGGCACAGGTCCAGTTTGCCGAGCCGCCCGTTCCACTGGCGGGCGGCGCCCGCCCTGTGGACGCCGGCTTTCGCATCGGGGCTTTCATCCAGGATCAGCACACTTCCGTGCTGGAGGGCTGGCGTGGCGGCCAGTTCGGTCTGGACTTGGTGGATCACGTCCTGGGCCGACCACGGCGAATCGGACATGAACTGTTGCAACGCTTGGCCGTCGTCGGCTGGATCGACGACGCGGCGGGCGATATTGGCAAAGGTGCGCTTGGTGGGCAAGGTCAAGAGCCCCCGCAGATAGACCCAGGCGTGGGAACTACCATCGCGCGTGGTGGTCTTGAAGCAGGGGCGAAAGCGGGTCCACAGGGCGTGGAGGCGGTCAGCCAAGCCCGCGACGGCCTCCGCCGGCAGCCCCCAGCGGTCGGGATCGAAAATATCGAGATCCGTCTCGGTGGTGTCCATGGTCCCCTCTCGCTCACCGCACGGAACATGCGGTGGCCGAGATCGTGCGGCACCAGGGACAGTTGGGCAACGATGCACATCGTCTAATCTAACATTGTCGAAGTAGAAGTGACTGAGAACTTGTCTGAAAAGGACAAGCAGCGCGAGCGCCGAATCATCAAGCGGTATCATCGCGAGATAGCTCATGGCGGCGCTGCTGGACGGCAGCACTTCGTAGTCCTTGCTCAAGCGCCGACATTGCGTCAACCACGCAAACGTCCGCTCCACCCCCAGCGGCACGACAGCACGACGAAGCCCTTCTGGTCATCCGCGCGCACCACTGGCTGTACCTGGAACCTAACGT
>JALZHG010000596.1:0-503 GCA_030914045.1 Chloroflexota bacterium
ATGCTAAGTAGATAGGCGGCCAAAGCTCGTAGGATTTGGTATGCTGCTCTTCATGTACCGTGTAACGTTGACCGATGACCAACGCCACGAACTCCAGCGGCGCACGCGGCAACCTGGCATTGCTCCCGCCACCCGCGTCGCCTCGAGATGGTTCGGCTTTCGGATGCTGGCTGGAGTGTGCCCAAGATTGCCCACCATCTTGGCTTGCATGAGCAAACCGTCCGCGCGTGGATCAAAGCTTTCATCGCCAGTGGCTTTGACGCCCTCACCAATAAACCGCGCGGCGGTGACCACTCTGAAGTGACGCCCGTCATGCTCGAAGCGGCACGTGCTGAAGTTGCCAAAGGCACGCGCACCTGGAGTGCGCGCGAGATTGCAGACTGGGTCGCCGAGCATCACGGCGTGCGCATCAGTCCTGGCCGCATGCGCGTGCATCTCAAACGCGCCAAGCTCTCCTATCAGCGCACGTCACGCTCCCTCAGACACAAACAGAGACCGGAGGA
>JALZHG010000596.1:513-2248 GCA_030914045.1 Chloroflexota bacterium
GAGGAGGTGGCCGCGCGCAAAGAGCAGCTTGAGGCGCTCGAAAAAAGCGGATGCGGGGCTGATCGACGGGTGTCATCTGGACGAAGCTGGCTTTAGCATGACCTTACCGCCGTGTCGCAGTTGGTTTCCCGAAGGGGAGCGACTCAAGGTGGCCTATGAAGCGCCACAACGGCGGCGGGTGAATGCGATTGGGGCACACTTCACGCATGGTCCGGAGGCAGGGCGCTTTGAGGCGCAGAGTTGGGCGGGCTTGCCCACGAGCCGCGCCAAGCAGCAGCGCCAGACAGCCGAACAGGTGGCAGCAGCGCATGGACTGCGGGAGGAGCAGGTCGAACCGATCGACTCAGCACGCGTGGTGGCCTTCATCTGGCGCGCGGCGGGACGAGGGAGTGCCGCACCTGCAGGATGGAAGCGAGCGCGTCCGTTGATGGTGGTGCTGGACAATTATTCGGTGCACAAGAGCCAGGTTGTGGCAGAAGCGGTCGTGCAGTTGGAGGCAGCTGATGTGCATCTGGTGTATTTGCCAGCCTACAGTCCAGAGCTATCACGGATCGAGCCCGACTGGAACGATATCAAGCAGCATCAACTGCCAGGCCGGAGTTTTGACCAGGTGGCGGAGCTGAAGGGCGCAGTGGACGATGCATTGGTGCGCAAGGCTCACCAGCTTCAGCAGGCTCATGCCAAAACTACGGGTTTACGCCGGTCGGATACTTAGTCGTTGTTGATTATCACAGCTGAACGCAACGACGAGATCGTTCCACTAGTTCACTTTCTTTTCTCTTTCCCGCACTCCCTGACAATACACACATTGTTCTTCAACATCACTTAAGGGATACCAGTTGCCATGTACGCATGGTTCATTTCCATGGAGGTTGCTCTCTAAAAATCCGCCATAGCCGTATCCTTCTAATGCTCTGTTACAATCTTGACAGGATACTCCGTAATTGTCGCCTATTCGGTTCTTATGCTCGCATGTCATACCAGCGCTGATTATACATTTTTTTGAAGCCTCCGCATACTGTCTATAAAACGACCGTTTCTGAGACACGGTTCATACACCTTCCTTTATGCGCTGGCCCGTCAAGGGCTCGAACACATCAACCGTGGCTGCTCGATCACGTTGCTGCTGCGCTGCTGATCCGCTACACTGGCTTGAATGCCGATCCGCTGCACCTGTGGTAGCGCGCCCGGTCGGACGCTCCTGCGGGAGCGCTCGGCTGTCTTAAGCCACGACTGGCGCCTGATATATCGCGTCAATATCGTGTTTAATAGCGTAGGGGCTCCTGCTGCGGTAATGGGGTGTCAGGACCGAGCGCAGCAGACCGGGGTGCAGGGGGATTCGATACGGCCAATACGCGCGCCTGACATATGCCCTGATGCGCGGGGGCGAGGAACCATACGCTATGACGAGACCCTCCACTGCCGACGGTCTGCGGGTGGTGCTGCTTGACCAGCATGCCCTCCTCCGGGGTGCCCTCCGCATGCTCTTGGAGGCGCAACCGCACTTCACCATCGTGGGGGAAGCGGTTCCGGGACCAGCTGCCGTAGCGTTGGTGGCGCAGCACCAGCCGGATATCATCCTGCTCAACCTCGTGCTGCAGCCACACGCCCTTGAGCTGATCCCGCCGCTGCTGACGGCGGCAGAGCAGACCCGGCTGCTGGTCGTGACCGCGCCGCACGATGACCAGATGCGGCGCCAGGCGCTGCACCTCGGCGCACGAGGCATCCTCCACAC
>JALZHG010000597.1 GCA_030914045.1 Chloroflexota bacterium
AGAGTCAAGAACGGGCGGCTGATCCTTCGCTACGCTCAGGATGACAGGGTGGGGTAGCGTTCTGTAGTACAGGCATCACAACATTCACGAACCAAATACCACAAGCCGCATCACGTTTCACGTTTCACGTTTTAGAATCCCATCAACAAAGAAAGCAGGTAAGTGAACATGCCACACAGGTTTCTAACGGGCGGGGAGTCTCACGGGCCTTGCCTCACCGTGATAGTCGAGGGGTTCCCTGCGGGCTTGAGCGTGCCGGAGGAGGAGATCAACCGCGACCTGGCGCGCAGGCAGGGCGGCTACGGGCGTAGCGGGCGGCAGCGCATTGAGCACGACGCTGTGCAGTTCCTCGGCGGCGTGGAGGCGGGGGTGACCACCGGCGGCCCTATCGTCATGCAGATCGCCAACCGCGACTACGCTAACTTCATCAAGAAGGAGCACCCGCCGCTCACCGCCCCGCGTCCCGGCCACGCCGACCTCGTGGGTGCCGTCAAGTACCGCTACTCCGACATGCGCACGGCCCTTGAGAGGTCCAGCGCCCGCGAAACGGCGGCCCGTGTGGCGGCGGGTGCGCTTGCCAGGCTGCTGTTGCGCCACTTCGGCGTGGAGGTGGGCAGCCTCGTCACCGAGATAGGCGATGCCGCGGCCTCTGATATAGACCTGTCTCGGCCCGATAGCCTGCTGGAAGCCACCGAAGCCTCGCCCGTGCGCTGTCCCGATCCTGAGGCCACCGAGGCGATGAAGGCGTGCATAGACAACGCGCGGCGCACCGGCAACACGTTGGGCGGGGTGTTCGTGGTGTGGGCGACGGGCCTGCCTGTGGGCCTGGGCAGCTATGTGCATTGGGACCGGAGGCTGGACGGCCTGCTGGCCCACGCCGTGATGAGCATCCAGGCTATCAAGGGCGTGGAGATTGGGGAGGCGTTCGAGAACGCTCGCCGCCCAGGCCGCGACGTGCACGACCAGATATACGCGGGCGAGAACGGGCTGGAGCGACATACCAACCGCGCGGGCGGCCTGGAGGGTGGCGTCACCAACGGGCAGCCGCTCATCGTGCGCGCGGCCATGAAGCCCATTTCCACAACTATCAACCCCTTGCAGACCGTTGACGTGGCTACTGGGGAGGCCGCTGCCACCCAGTACCAGAGGTCCGACTTCTGTGCCGTGCCCGCTGCCGGTGTGGTGGGAGAGGCGATGGTGGCCTGGGTGCTGGCCGAGGCCCTGCACGAGAAGCTGGGCGGCGACAGCCTGCAAGAGATGCTGGAGCGGGTGCCCTCGCTCGCGCCCAGGGTCGGGGTGTTCGGTTGATGGAAGGGGCACCCAACCTGGTGCTGGCAGGGTTCATGGGCACCGGCAAGAGCACGGTGGGCAGGCTGCTGGCCGCGCGCCTGCAACGGCCCTTCGTGGATACCGACGCGCTCATCATCCAGAAGGCGGGCATGCCTATCTCGAAGATATTTGCTCAGCACGGTGAGCCGCACTTCCGCGACATAGAACGGCAGGTATGCCTGGAAGTCGCAGGCACGCGGGATGCCGTAGTGGCAACCGGTGGCGGTGCTCTACTCGACCCCACCACCAGGGCGGCGTTTCAAGCCGAGGGGGTAGTGGTATTGTTGACCTGCGAGCGTAACGCACTGGTGGACAGACTAGAGGAGTCGGCCCAGCGGGGCGCTCGGCCCCTGCTCGGTGACGACTTCGCCACGCAGATAGACCGTCTGCTGGCGGCGAGGGGGCCGGTATATGGCTCTTTGCCGCTCCAGGTTGACACCACGCACCTGGACCCGGCAGAGGTCGCGGAGCGGGTGCTGGACCTCTATTGCCAGGCCGCCGGGCAAGGGGTAGCTGCATGCAAGCCCTAGAGCATCCTGTGACAGAGATACAGGTCCAGTCACCGCAGGGAGATTACCCTGTACTGGTGGGACGTGGGCTGCTGCTTGAATTAGGCAGGCTTGCCGCCACCCATGCTCTGGGCCGCCGCGTGCTGGTGGCGACCGATAGCGTTGTAGGGTCGCTGCACGGGGAGCAGGTAGTATCTTCGTTGGAGGCTGCCGGGTTCCAGGCCACGCGCGCGACAATGCCCGCCGGGGAGCAGCACAAGAGTTGGGAGTCGGTCAGCCTGTTCGTGGAGGCGGCGCTGGAGGCAGGGCTGGACCGGGGTAGCTGGGTGCTCGCGCTGGGCGGCGGTGTGGTGGGCGACACGGCTGGGTTCGCGGCTTCGGTCTACATGCGGGGCGTGCCGTGCGTGCA